>JANYJN010000637.1 GCA_025358475.1 Candidatus Solibacter sp. | reverse complement strand
AGGGAAGCGCGATAACGCAGTACGCTCGCTTCATCGGGCAGTTGCGGAGGCGCGAAGAGGTGCGGAATCTCCACCACGCGCGCGCCGGGGGCGTGTTCCCTGACCGCGGCGGCCGCCGCCGGATTGTGAACTACCACCGCGAGGGCGCGTTCCGCCGCGCGCTTCAGCATGGGATAACGAAAGTACCGTTCGTCCGCCGCCGAGCCCGCGCGCGCCCGCCACAACTCACACCCTAACCCGCGATTCCACTCCCCGTAGTTGTAGACGAACTCGTCCACATATTCGGTCTCGCTCAATTGGCCCAGAAAGAAGTGGTTGAGAGCGGCATCGTGCAGCACCACCACTCCCGGCTTCTCGATGGCCCGCCGGTAGACCGCCGCGTGCAGGCCGTTATTCCCCAGGTGATAGAGCGCCACATCGGAGCGCGTGGGGGCCACCTCCACCCGCCCGTGCCGCCGCAATTCGGTGAGCAGCGCCGCCGCGTAATCCGCCACCCCGGTCCGCGCCGGCGGCAGCGGCGAAAAGAATCCGGCCGTCATGTCTGGCTCCCTATGCGCCTCACGAATGTGTTTTCCCGCAGAGACGCAGAGACAAGCGCAGAGAAAACCAAATGCACACGGGGAAGAGGTGTCATCTCTTTGACTGCTTCTCTGCGCTTTCCTCCGCGTCTCTGCGCCTCTGCAGGGAATCGACTTCTCCGTACCTCCACTTAACCCTTCCTCCGTTTGCCGAACAAAGCCGTTCCCACGCGCACGCAAGTCGATCCCTCTTCGATGGCCGTCTCCAGGTCGTTGGACATACCCATCGAGAGTTCGCTCAACCCATGCGCCTCCGCCAACTCGCGCAGCCGCCGGAAACATTCCCGCGGCGCTTCCGGATCTTCCGACCACGGCGGCATGGTCATCAGGCCGCGCAGCCGCAGATTAGCGCAGGCCCGTACGGAGGCGATCAACGCCGGCACCCCGGCGGGGTCAACGCCGCTCTTGGCCTCTTCCTGGCTCAACTTGACCTCCAGCATCACATCCAGCGGGCGCGCCGCTTCGTTCAGACGGCGCGCCAGTTTCGCCGAATCGAGGGTCTGCACCACCTGGAACAACTCCGCTGCCCGGGCCGCTTTGTTGGATTGCAGGTGCCCGATCAAATGAAACCGCGCCCCGGCGAGCGCGCTCACCAGTGGCGCTTTGCCTTCGAATTCCTGCACGTAGTTCTCGCCGAACTCGCGCAATCCCAGGCCGTAGGCTTCCTGAATGGCTTCGGCGGGAAAGATTTTGCTGACCGCCAGCAGCCGGATGAGACCCGGATCGCGCCGCGCCCGTTCGGCCGCGCGCCGGATGCGCGCGCGCACCACCGCCAGTCTCTCCGCCAGCCCTTCCATTGCCATTTTCTCGCTCCAGTATCCCACGCACTTGCAGTGAGAAAGGGGTAGTCACGCGGCGGTGAAACGGCAGGGTGGCAATTCTATTCGCTTGGGTGGTCATTTTCCCTTGGGTCTCAAACCGGTTGCCGCAGGCGGGCGAGCGACCGAAACACTCGTTAACCCCGCTTCTTATTGGTGCTTTGCCCCATGTTGGCTTTTGTTAATTGTTATCTATCGATTACAGAGAACAAACATTGTTTGCCAACTGCAAAATTAACGTGCTTTCACGTCAATAGCCATACCACTGAAACACGAATTGAGTTATTCTAGGGCTCTAAGCTATTAGGGTCTGAAGAGGATATTTTCAATGAGGAAAGTACTCGCTGTAACAATTTGCGCGCTCGTCTCCGTGGCGGGTGCATACGCACAGGCCACCGCCGGACTTGGCGCCGTATCCGGCACCGTTCGCGATGCCTCGGGTGCGGTGATCCCTGGCGCCACCGTCGTCGTTGCTAACGACGGCAAGGGCATCAGACGCACCATGAACTCCACCGAAGCAGGCGTGTTCGCAGCGCCCGCGCTGGTGCCGTCGCCGGGCTACAGCCTCACGGTCACCAAGCAGGGCTTCAGCATTTACGAAGTCAAGAATTTCGAGATCCTGGTGGGCCAGAACGTGGATTTCAAGATTGGCCTCCAGATCGGCTCTGCCACCACCAAGCTCGATGTCACGGCGGAAGCGCCCTTGGTGGAAGATACCAAGAGCGGCGTGACCGCCACGGTGGGTACCGACCAGATCGACAATCTGCCGATCAACGGCCGCCGGGTGGATAGCTTCGTGCTGCTCACCCCCGCCGTCACCAACGATGGCGAGTTCGGCCTGATCAGCTTCCGCGGCATCGCCGCCGGCAACAGCTTCCTGACCGACGGTAACGATACCACCAACAGCTTCTATAACGAGAACGCCGGACGTACGCGCATCGGCTCCGGGCTCTCGCAAGATGCCGTGCAGGAATTCCAGGTGCTCTCCAACGGCTTCTCGGCCGAGTTCGGCCGCGCCATGGGCGGCGTCATCAACACGGTTACCAAGAGCGGCGGCAACAACACGCATGGCACCGGTTACTGGTTCTTCCGCAACCGCACCCTGGAAGCCACCGACCGCTACGCCAACGGGGTCAAGGCTCCGGAATGGCGCCACACCGTGGGTGCCAGCCTGGGCGGCCCCGTCAAGAAGGACAAGCTATTCTACTTCGTCAACTTCGACTACACGGACCGTAATTTCCCGGCACTCAACCGCATCATCAACTCGCTGAGCGATCCGACGGGCAACTTTATTCCCGCGTCGAACTGCGTTCCCAACACCGACCCCACCAAAGGCGCGACGCAGGCGCAGTGTACCGCCGCCATCAACTTCATCCAGAAACAGATGAACGTGCTGGTGCCGCGCACTTACAACCAGGAGCTGGGCTTCGCCAAGATCGACTGGCGTCCCACCGAACGGAACTCGTTCAGCTTCGATTTGAACGCCATGCGCTGGGTTTCGCCGCACGGTATTCAGACCCAGGCCGTTCTCAACGGCGGCGCCGCGCTCGGCGGCAACGGCAACTCGACCGTGCAGGACAAGTACGGCAAGGCTGCCTGGACCGCGGTGGTCACCAACAACGCGGTCAACGAGCTGCGTTTCGGCTGGTTCAAGGACCGGCTCTCCGATCCCGCCGCCAGCGACCTGTGGCCAGCCGAGACCGGCCCCCTCTATCTCAGCGTGGTTAGCAACACGGTCGGCGCCGCGCAGGCCTATCCGCGCACCTATCCCAGCGAGAATCGCTACCAGATCGTGGACAACTATAGCTGGACCAAGGGCGCCCACAGTGTCAAGTTCGGCATGGACTTCCAGACCACCCAGGACTGGACGAACCAGCTTTACAACGGATCGGGCGGCTACTCCTACACCAGTCTGGCCAACTTCGCGAGGGATTTTACGGCTCACGTGCCCGGCACCATCGGGAACTACAGTTCCTTCTCGCAGGCGTTCGGCAATCCGATCAAGACCTTGCGCACCACTGACGTGAATTTCTACGCGCAAGATACCTGGAAAGTCTCCAGGAAAGTCACCTTCAGCTACGGGTTGCGCTACGAAAAGGCATGGCTCCCGCAACCCACCATCACCAATCCGGATTGGACGCAGACGGGCAGCATCCCCCAGCGGAACAAGAACTTCGCGCCGCGTGTCAACCTTTCGTACTCGCTGGACGACCGCACCGTGATTCGCGCGGGCTACGGCATTTTCTACGCACGTATGCACGGCAACCTGATGGACTCGCT
>JANYJN010000598.1 GCA_025358475.1 Candidatus Solibacter sp. | reverse complement strand
CGTAAACAGTCGCGCCAATTCGCTCCGGCGGTTGCCGGCGCGCTGCGCGAAGGGAAACTGGACGAAGCCGTAAAGATTGCCGACCGCTTCAAGAAGTGCCACCTGGCCAAGGTCGTCGTGGCGGGCCTGCAGGAATTCCAGGCGCACCAGATCAGCTCGGAGATCCCGGGCGAGGAAATCGAGGCGTCCAAGCGAGCGCTCGAGCGCGCCGAGGCCATCGTTCATGCCGAACTGAAGCGCGGCGTCAGCGCGTTGGCCACCATCGGTTCCACCGCCCCCTTCGTGGGTCTGTTCGGAACCGTTGTCGGCATCATCAACGCCTTTAAGGGCATTGCCGCCGAAAAGTCCACCGGTCTCGGCGCCGTCGCCGGCGGTATTTCCGAAGCCCTGGTGACTACCGCTATTGGTTTGTTCGTGGCCATTCCCGCCGTTTGGATGTACAACTTCTTCACCAACAAGATTGAATCCTTCGACGTGGAGATGGGGAACTCGAGCAGCGAGCTGATCGATTACTTCCTTAAACGTTCGCAGCGCGGCGTCCGCAAGTAGTCAGATTCATGTCCTCAGTTTCATTAAGGATCGGCGAGGCGAGTTGATTTGCGGGGAGCCACTAAGTAGGGGCTCCCCGGCTTCTGCCGAATCCTGGGAGAGATACGATGACGGGAGAGAAAGTAAAATTTAAGGCGCCGCCGCCAGTGGCCGACATCAACGTGACCCCGATGGTGGACGTGATGCTGGTTTTGCTCATCATTTTCATGGTCATCACGCCTATGTTGTCCAAGGGCGTCAGTGTAGAGCTCGTGAAAACCAATTTTCAGATTCCCATGAAGGACGCCGATAAGAGCGACGCCATCGTCTGCGCCATCACGCGGGATGGCAAGACCTTCCTGGGTACGACTTCCACGGTGCCCGAAGATCTGCCGGGCAAGGTCAAGGATCTCCTGGCGAATCGCTTGGATAAGACGGTTTTCGTCAAGGCCGATGCGCGCGCCCGTTATGAGCGCGTGGTCGATGTGGTGGACAACCTGCGTGCCGCCGGCGTGGACCAGTTGGGTCTGCTGACCGATTCGGCGCAGGAAAAGGGCAAGATGGACAGCGCACCCGCAGCCGCGCCGTCCGGTCAGTAGTCGAGAACAACGTTTTTTTAAAGGAGTAATCATATGTCAATGGCCGTTGGCGGGTCGGGTAGTGTTAAATCCGACATCAATATGACGCCCATGATCGACGTGCTGCTGGTTCTGATCATCATTTTCATGGTAATCACGCCCCTCACGCCCAAGGGACTTGAGGCTCTTGTGCCCCAGCCGCCTCCTCCCGGTCAGAAGGTGAACGAATCGGATCTGCGCACCGTGGTCATCACGATCGATGCCAAGCATAATCTGGCCGTCAACAGCGAGGCCATCGAGGAGGCAAAGCTGGGCAGCCGTCTCGAGGAAATCTTCAAGACCCGAGCCGAGCGAGTGGTCTTCGTCAAGGGCGACCCTTCCATAGACTTCCAGTGGGTGGCCAGGGCGATCGATATCGCTCACGGCGCTGGAATCGATAAAGTCGGTCTCATGACCGCGAAGGTGGAGGCCGGGCAATAATATGCGCAAGGTAATGTTAGTGCTCGCCGTGGCCGCGTTGGCGGTCCTTGGCATGAGTTGTAACCAGTTGAAGGCGCGCGATCAGCTTAACAAGGGCGTGCAGGCGTATACCGCCGCCCAATATCCGGAGGCCGTCGAGCGCTTCAAGACCGCCGTCGAACTGGATCCTGGGTTCTCCGCCGCCCGCCTCTATCTGGCCACCGCATACATGCAGCAGTACATCCCCGGCTCGGATGCGCCCGAAAATGTCAAAATGGCCGTTGCCGCCTTCGACAATTTCAAGAAGGTGCTGGAACAGGAACCGAAAAATGCGATCGCCATCGCCTCCATCGCTTCCCTCAACCTCAACCAGAAGAAGTGGGACGAGGCGCAGCAGTGGTATGACAAGCTGATTGCCGTCGAGCCGCAGAACGCCGATGCCTACTACAGTATGGGCTTCATCGCGTGGTCGAAATGGTATCCCGTGTACGGCACGGCCCGCGCGAACCTGGGCATGAAGCAGGAAGATCCCGGTCCCATCAAAGACAAGAAGGTCAAGGAAGAGCTTAAGCAGAAGTACGGCCCGGTGATCGAAGGTGGTTTGCAGGCGCTCGACAAAGCGCTGCAAATCAACCCAGATTACGACGACGCCATGGCTTACGAGAACCTCCTGGTGCGCGAACGCGCCGACCTTACCGACAGCAAGGAAGAGTACGACCGGCAGATCAAGATCGCTGACGATTGGGTCCAGAAAGCGCTGGCCAAGAAGAAAGAGAAGGCCGAGAAGAAGAACAAGACCGGTGGCAGCATCGTCATGGATCCGAATCAAAAGTAAGCACTCTCCATCTGCATACCCTCAGGGGAGCCGGTCTTATCGGACCTGCTCCCCCGTCGTTTTTTGGGGCCCCCTGCTACAATCGAAATAGCGTGCCTTCCGAATCCACCAGTCTTTCCGAATCCGCGCCAGTACCGCTTCCGCCTGACCCCGTGGAGCAGTTGTACGCCGAATTGGAAGCTAAAATTCGCGAGTACCGCCCCAAGGACGATCTCACCGCGCTGCAACAAGCCTTCCGCTTCGCCAGCAAGTATCACGAAGGCCAGACCCGCGATTCCGGCGAACCGTACATGGCCCATCCCGTCCTGGTGGCGCACATACTGGCCGACATGCGGATGGACGTGGTGGCCATGGAAACCGGTCTGCTCCACGACGTCGTGGAGGACACCAGCGTCACCGTCGAACAGGTGCGCAAGGAGTTCGGTCCCGAGGTAGCGCGCTGCGTCGATGGCGTCACCAAACTCACCAAGCTGGATGTATTCTCGGCCGAGGACCGGCAAGCCGAAAGCGTGCGCAAGATGCTCCTCGCCATGGTGGAGGACATTCGCGTTATCCTGGTGAAACTCGCC
>JANYJN010000586.1 GCA_025358475.1 Candidatus Solibacter sp. | reverse complement strand
TGCACAGGATGCAGCGGTTGTGGTCCAACACGTAGCGGGGATGCGAGACGTCCACCGTGAGCTTCGGGTAGGCGTACGGATACCGCACGCTGGTCACACCCAGGCTCTGCGCCATCGTCTGCAACTCGCAATGGTTGTTGGAAACGCAGACGGCGCACTGGTGATTGCGTTCGCTGAACAGGAACTCGATGGCAATTTTCCGGTACTGCGTCAGTTTCTCGGAGTTGGTGGTGACACTCATGCCGTCCTGCACCGGGGTGGTGCAAGCGGGCAGGAGGCGGCCCACGCCGGAGACCTCCACGATACACAGGCGGCAGGCGCCCACCGACGAAATACCGGCCAGCCAGCACAGCGTCGGGACGTACTTGCCTCCCGCGCGTGCCACTTCCAGGATGGTCTGACCTTCCTGGGCGGGGACGTACTCCCCGTCGATTCGAATGGAAATGTTTTCAGGCAAGTGGATTCCTCCCTAGGGCCAAAGCAAGAATGACCTCAACTTGGCCGGCTGGCAGACGTGGCGCACGCACTCCTGCGTGCCGCGTCGGCACTCCTGCCGACGCCCTCTGCGCGACTCCCGTCAGAGCCCCGACCGGGCTCCCCCCCTGGGGTCCGCACCTGTTTCCCAATTGATCGGTGAAGTTCTGGCTACGCATATTAGTGGTGGTCCTTGATATCGCACCGCAAACAACGCGAGGCTTCATCCAGAGTTTCCTCGTCGCTCAGAGAGATCATGGATTCCACGAAGCTCTCCACGCGCTCCCGCGCCGGCAGCTCTTCCAGGGTATGACGCTGGCTGGGGCTGGGATCCCCGGGCGGCGCGTTGCTGTAGACAAACGCCGGGTCGATCTTGTCCCAGCGATACGCGCCCATCAGACGCTGGTCCATCTTGCGCGCGGCCTTCTTTCCGTAGCCCATGGCGTTGCTCACGTTGCTGGCGCCACTGATCAGGTCGCCGCCCGCGTAGAACTTGCTGCGGCTGGTTTCCAAGGTGTAGCGGTCCACTTCCAGCGTGCCGTTCTCCTTGATGCGCAAGCCGCTGGCGCGCAGGAAATCTTGGTCCACGGCTTCGCCCACCGCCAGGATGACGGTGTCGCATTCCAGGCGGCGAATCTCTTCCGTCGGCACCGGACGGCGCCGGCCGGACGCGTCGAACTCACCCAGGCGCGTCTTGACCACTTCAATGGCCTTGACGTTGCCTTCCTCGTCGCCCACAATGCGGTGCGGCGTGGCCAGGAAGAGGAACTTGCTGCCCTCCTCCTCCGCCGCATCGGTTTCCTCGCGGATGGCCGGCATGTCCTTACGCTCGCGGCGGTAGATGACGGTCACCTCGGCGCCCATGCGTAGCGCGGTGCGCGCCGAATCGATGGCCGCGTTGCCGCCGCCGATGATGGCCACTTTGTGGCCCAGGCGCACCGGCTCCTCCTTGGCAACCGCTTCCAGGAACAGCAGGGCCGGGATGACACCCTTCAACTCCGTGCCGGGCAGATACACCCAGGCTTCCTTCCACGTTCCGATGGCCAGGAATACCGCGTTGTACTGGTTGTCCAGATCGTTGAGCGTGATGTCGGTGCCCACCGCGATACCGCATTGGAAATCCACCCCGAGGCGGCGGATCAGCTCCACCTCGCCGCGGATCACGGCGCGCGGCAAGCGGTATTCCGGCAGCGCGTAGCGCAGCATGCCGCCCGGCTCCGGGTTGGATTCGTAGACCGTCACCTCGTGGCCCAGCAGCGCCAGGTAGAACGCGGCGGAGAGGCCGGTGGGCCCGGCGCCCACTACCGCCACCTTGCGGTCCGTCGGCGGCAGTTTGCGCGCCACAATACGCGCCGCCAGGGCGTCGAAGCGGTCCGATTGGTAGATGGAATCGGCGATGGTGCGGTGCACCTCGCGTATGTTGACCGCCGAATCCAGCGAGCGCCGCCGGCAGCGGTTGTCGCAGGGGTGCTGGCAAACCCGCCCGGTGGATCCCGGCAGCGGATTGTCCATCACCACGGCTTCGAACGCCTCCTCGATGCGCCCTTCCTTATAGAGTTGCAGGAAGCGCGGGATATTCATGTGCAGCGGACAACTGTTTTCGCACGGCGATAGCGCCAGGTCGTCGCACACGCCCGCGCGGCAGCGTTTGGCGCGGATGTGGTCCAGAAACTCGTGGCGGAAGTGGCGCATGGTGGTCAACAGCGGGTTGGGCGCCGTCTGTCCCAGGCCGCACAGCGAGGTGTCGCGGATCATGCGCCCCAT
>JANYJN010000576.1 GCA_025358475.1 Candidatus Solibacter sp. | reverse complement strand
TGGGTATTCCCCGATGGTGAAGAGTTCCTGTTCGAGCGGAAAGCAGGAAGCCCTTCGATTGATGCCCGGGTCGCCAGTCGAAAGCTCAATCAGATCCTGGCGCGCCGTAGCGAACAGGTCGAGGAGGAACCGGCGGTGCAGAGAGTGAACGGCGCGGCCCGCGTGGAAGTGGCGGTGGTCACGCTGGTTCCGGCTGTCGCCGCCATCGAACCGATACAGACGCTGGACACGCCGCCGTCGACCAATATGAAAGAACGATGGAGCGCGGCAGTGGCTCAAGCAGAAGCTTATCGCGAGAAGTTGCTGGCAGATGCGCAACTGGCAGACAGGCGGGTACAGATGTTGAAGGCGATGGTCCCGTTCATGGAGGACACCACCTTTGCGGACACTCTGCGCGCAGTCCTGCCGTCGCTGGCCACGGCGCCAGTACCCGCGGTCGCTGCTCCTGCCGCGCCGCCACCTCCGCAGCAGATCAGCGAGTACGTGCAAGTCACCCGCGAACTGGTCTACGCCGCGACGCAAACCTTCGATGACACCTTCACCGTCAACGACGTCGTGGATCGCATGCTGAACGGGCGCGATGTGGACAAGGTGGAAAGGAATCGGATTCGCATGTCGGTGGCCGGCGGCATGATCGCACTCAATGAACGCGGTCAGGTGACGCGCGAACTACAGGGTATTGGGCGCAAACAGTCGATCTGGCGAGCAGTTGTCCATACCGCGCACGGTAATGGCCGGGACGAGAAGGAGGCGGCATGCAACTCGACCGGCCAATAAAGATCTGGTGAGCGGTGATCGTGCGCTACGGTCGTCGCGCGCCGGGAAGAGGCTGGCTCCCCGTGTTCAGCGTCGGCAGCGAAGCTGAGGCGGCGCGGTTGCTCGCGCTCGCCTGCCCGCGCAATTACCAGGGCGAGCATGTCGCATGCGAACTGGCCGCGACCCAGACGCTGGACAACCTCGATGCGTTCGGCCGGCGGTTGGAGGAGGTGCATGACCGGTATCTGGCCGGAACGGACCGTTGCGAGTGCAAATGCAAATGGGAATCCTGGCAAGGCTCCCGAAGCGTGAGATCGAGGGCGCGGACGAGGTGCTCGAAGGGTTTGTCGCGGAGTTCTCCTCGGGCAACCAGTGCCGTATCTGGCCAGCGCTGACATACGACCGCGAGGCCAACCAGACCCGCATCGCGTTCTTCACGGAGTGGCGTCGCGTGGCAACGCCAGACGACATCGGAGAGCTTACCCGATACACGGACGAACTCATGGGGAAGCCGCCGGAAGTGTTGACGGAGACGACATCGGACCCGTGCGCCGAACAGGAGAACGTGGAGTGGCTCCGGACGGGCAAGCCGCCGAAGCCAAAGAGGACCAATTGATGATCTGCGACTTCTGCTCGTCGATTGCTCCGGCCTGGTGCTATCCCGCCGAATCGTTCTTCGACATGCACGGTTCGAAGTCGGTCGAGGACTGGATGGCGTGCGAGGCGTGCCATGCGTTGATCGTGGCGGGCGACCGCAACGGCCTTGCGCGGCGATCTCTGCTGGCGCCTGCCGTCCGGAGGGCCGTTGGCGTCATGGGGCGGGCAACCACGATCCTGTACTGCCGCGACCTGCACGACCGGTTCCGGAAGGCGCGGCGTGGCGCGGCTTACCGCATCGCGGCGTGAACTTCTCCGGGCCAACGCCCACGCCGCCGCGCTCCCACATGGCCGTCTGCCTCTACTGATACTCGTCAAGCCAGGACTCGTCGGCGGGGAAGAACGGCGCGGGGTCGAGGCCCATCGATTGGAGGACCTGCCATGCGCGATCCTGCTCGGCCTCCATCTGGGCGCGCGTCGGTCGGCCTGCAGATCTCTCCGGCAGGCCCAGGAGGGACCGGACGTAGTTCGCCACGCTCATGCCCGCAGCCTTCGCCTTGGACTCGATCAGCATCATCTCGGCGCGGTCGACCTGGGTGCGGAGCGTCTGGCGCGTCAGCGCCAGTGGAAGCGCGGTTGGCATGTCCACATGATGGCACCGCCCGGACGGTTGTGGGAATGCGCCCCCTATAGGGAGATTTCGAAAACCTGTCTGAACAACATATTTTGGACAGGTTTTCAAAAGTTCAAGCGGCCGCGTGCGTGCGCGTAAGAAGCACGTGGATTACCAATGTGGAAAGCAGGTCCAACCAAGGTCCAACGGCCAGAAAACCGCCCATTCTAGGTCCATCTAGGTCCACCAAGCACGCGCGTAAGCCTTGTGTTTTCAGTAAACGATGCTCGTAAGTGATTGATATATCCTGGTTCGGGACCAGGAGGTCGGAGGTTCGAATCCTCCCGCCCCGACCAAATCTTTCATTTCCCAATAAAATTCACAAGGAAAGCCATGATCGCGGCTTTTTTTATGTGATGAACCTTTTTCCGATCTGGATCCCCTGGCGTCACACCGGAGGGTCGGAGGATGCCGCCCCAATTTTTTGTGGAAGTTGGCAGCCAGTAAATAGAAAGGGCCGAAAACGTGCGCTTTTCTTGCCTTTGTCGCGCACCGCCGAACTGTGCGGGTGACCCTACTGCCCGAAGTACCCCGTAATATCCACAATCAGGTGCGTCGGGTTGCTCGGGAACCCGCTAATCCACCCGTTGGTGGTCGGCACAATCGCCAGGACGATTCTTCGTGACCCCCTCGTCCCGACCATCTCCTGGAGTCCTCTCTGGGCAGCCGGCGGGGCAGATCGTTGGCTTCAGATTAGCAGGGGAGAATTGCCACAAGGTTCTGCTTTGGTGGATGCCTCTCTTTCCGCTCCTGGTAATTGCGTCTACGGGGTGTGTTCAGCAGGCGATGGTGCGAGATTATAGAAGGGTCGCAGATTATGGGAAACTTCGGGAGTCGACAATGAAGAGACGCATTTCAGCCGCAGTGCCGGTTTTGCTCGTTTTCGCAGGTTGCTTGGGAGGCCAGCAGGCGACCATCCGCGAGGAAAAGCAGGTCATCAAGACCTATCCTTTCTCCGGCCCGGATCCGTCGCCGACACGGTCCAGCAGGGTAGGAATTGGCCAGAGCATCTATCCCTACTTTTCGTTTGACGACCTGAGCTCGACAGGTGTCGACCAGAGCTGGAATGTAGTGCGGATGGAAAACCCGTACATCGAGGCGTTCGTCCTGCCGGCCAACGGCGGCAAGCTGATCGGGGCCGTTGAAAAGAGTACCAAGAAGGCATTCATCTATTACAACCACGTGCTCAAGTTCCGGAATATCTCCATGCGAGGTCCCTGGACATCGGGAGGAATCGAGCTGAACTTCGGGATTATCGGCCACGCCCCATCGACGGCGAGCCCGGTGGATTACCTCATCCGCAAGAACCCGGATGGAAGCGTGAGCTGCTTCGTGGGCGGCATGGATCTGCCGTCCCGCACCCAGTGGAGAGTCCAGTTCACGATACCGCCGGACAAGGCCTATCTGGAGGCCAGCTCGCTCTGGTACAACCCGCAGCCACTGAACCAGTCCTATTACGTGTGGATGAATGCCGCCGAGAAGACCGGCAAAGACCTGGAAATCATCCTCCCGGGAACAACCTGGATCGGGCACAACTATGCGGACCCCAGCCAGCCCTGGCCCACAGGCAGGGACGGGCGGGATCTGGCTTTCTACAAGAATCACAAGGATACCGACGATGGCGGCAGCTTCTTCGTTAACGGTACGCTGTCGGATTTCTCCGGCGGCTACTGGCACGATTCCGACTTCGGGTACGGCCATTGGGCTCTTCACGAAGAGGTGCCCGGGCAGAAGTTTTTCCGCTGGCCGCTTTCGCGCGCCGGGGCCATCTGGGAGAACCTGCTGACGGACAACGACGGCCAGTACTTCGAGCACCAGACTGGGCGCCTTTTGAATCAGAGCGACACCGCATTCTTCGCGCCTTACTCGGCCGATCACTGGCAGGAGTTGTATTTCCCCTACAAGAACATCGGCGCCATGGTCAAGGCGACACCATACGGAGCGCTCAACGTGCGGAAAGCCGGCGATGCCCTTATTCTGAGTTTCTGCGCTCTGCAGAAGATCGACGAAAAGCTGGTGGTTCGGGCCGGGGGTAAGGAAATCTACACCGACAGGATCGTTCTCAAACCCATGGAGGTGTACGAGAAGAAGATTCCGGCATCCGTCAAAAAGGGCGACCTTCGGGTGGAAGTCGGCGACAAGCTTTCTTACACGGACGATCCGAACGACGGAGTTCTGCAGCGCCCCCTGACCTTCCGGGACTACGACACCAGCAGCCTCGAGGGACTTTACCAATCCGCGGAGCGCGATGACAGGGGGCGTAACTACGAGTCGGCCTTGAGAAAGTATTTGGCGTGCCTGGAGCGGGAGCCGTTGCACGTCCGCGCGCTGACGCGGGTCGCGGAGATCTATTGCCGTAGAGCCGAGTACAAGAAGGGGCTGGAGTACGCGCGCAAGGCCCTGGATTACGTCATGTACGACCCCGATGCGAACTATATCTATGGGGTCCTGTCGAGGCGGTTGAACAACCTGGTGGATGCCAAGGAGACGCTGGGATGGGCAGCCCGGTCGATGCAGTATCGCTCCAGCGGCTATAGCGAGTTGGGGGGGGTCTACGTCATGGAAGGCAACCTCGAACGAGCCCAAGAGTATCTGAAGCGTTCGCTTGGATATGATGCCAACAACGTCCGGACCTACCAAGTGCTGGCCACGGTCTATCGCCTTCTCAAACAACCTGTGAAGGCCCAGGAGACCCTGGCGAAAATTCTGGAGATCGACCCTCTGAATCACCTGGCGCGGTTCGAACAGTACCTGCTGGAGCCGGGATCGGGTACGTTGAACAACTTTAAATCCATGGTCCGGAATGAACTTCCGCACGAGACCTATCTAGAGATCGCCGTCTATTACGCCAACCTACGGCTGGATGGCGATGCGCTGCGGGTGCTCGAGGTGGCGCCGGACCAGCCGACCGTCCGGTACTGGCAGGCATACCTGCTGCGGGAACAATCTCCCGCGGAGAGCAGCAAAGCGCTGGAAAAGGCCGCTGCGCTTTCGCCCTATCTCGTATTTCCGTTCCGCGAGGAGTCGATTCCGGTGTTTCAATGGGCCGCGGCGGCGCGGCCCGGCGATTGGAAGGCAACTTACTATCTGGGGTTAATCTACTGGGGTCTGCGGCGCGGAGAGGATGCCATGAAGATGTTGGAGGCGTGCGGCAACCGGCCGGACTATGCGCCGGCCTATATCTCCCGCGCCTTCCTCGAAAAGGCCGCCAATTCCCAGAAGGCCCAGGCGGACTACGAGAGAGCGTACGCGATCGACCAAAAGGATTGGAGAACTTGGTACCACTTGGCGAGTTTCTACACCGAAAAGGGAACTCACGACAAGGCGTTGAACTTGGCCGTGCAAGCCTCCATACAGTTCCCCAATGCGGACGCCATCAAGATCCTGCTGGCAACAGCGTATCTGAACAATGGCCGCTATCAGGACTGCAATTCCGTCCTCGCCAATGCCACCATCCTGCCGTTTGAAGGCCAGAGCGACATTCACACTCTGTTCGGCCAATGCCTGGTAAGCCAAGCCATGGCAGATATGAAGAAGGGCCAATACAGCCAGGCCGTCGAGCGGCTGGAACGCTCGCGCGAGTATCCGGAGCGGCTCGGAACGGGTGCGCCGGCCGATCCCGATTTCAGGATTCAGGACTATCTACTGATGTTCTCTTACCAGGAGTCTGGCGCGCCGGCAAAGGCAGCGGAAGCCGCGGAGAGAATCAATGCCTTTTCCTCCCGCCATTCGCTGGGGGGCGTGGATACCCAGAAGAAGCAGGTGGACGAGTGGTATCGCATTACGTTCCGGGCCCAGACGGAACTGACTGCGCTGCAGGAACTGTCGCGGCTGGTCAACGGCGGCGGGGGCTCCCAGCGCGGGTAATGACAACGGACCCGCTAACGCCGCGGGTCGAAGGGGATGGCCTGTCGGATACCGCCGTCCCCTTCTTCGCATTCGCTTTGTACGGTTCTTTCCACGACGCGCGCGCGAAAGTTCAGGTTCCTCTTTTTGCAGTGCGTAGTCCTTTCGCGCCTCTTCGTGTTCATGGCGCCATTCGATCTGAATCTGATTCAGGTTGGTGCAATGATGCCGCTCCAAAGGTTCGGCACATGAAGATCAGGTGGAAGGTTCGAATCTTTCCGCCCCGGCCCAATCTTCCTGCCTCGTGCTTGTCCAGCCAAGATCAAAAACCCGTAATTTTCCAAGACACTCTTTCGCCTTCGCACCACGGAGGATTTGTATCTGTAATCTCTATATGTTTGACTTACGCGATAGACAATTTCGATCTAACCCATAAAAGAATACGCTTGCAGGGATGCAAAGTGGCTGCGTGATACTAGAGATGTGGAGGAACGCTTGAATCGAAGGGCTGGCGCCACGTCCGGGAGTCCGAAGAAACTCCAGTCCACCGGCGAGTGGCGGGCGATCGAAGAGGAATTCATGGCGGGAGGCCAAGCCTCCACGGCACAGCACGCGCTCACGCTGACTGTAGATAAGTTGGTGGTGGAGGCATACCGGGCGGTGATCGAGCCTTTATTCCCGGCATCCCTGGCGATGCTGGCGGGCGGCGATTATGGGCTGGGCCAGACGTTTCCTTACTCGGAGTTGGACATCGTGCTCGTCCTCGAATCCGGAAGGCGGTCCGACGAACTCAAGGAGCGGCTACCTGAGATGGTCCGCCTTCTTTGGAACGCGGGGCTGCGGGTGAACTCTGCCGTGTTCACTGTTGCCGAGTGCCTGGAAGCAGTCGAGCGGGCCAGCGTGCCTGGGTTTAACTTGTTGGATCGGCGGCTTCTGGCGGGAGACGCCGCGGTACAGGAGAAGCTCGAAGGCAAGCTGCCGGCCGCATTGGTGTTGCACGGTCAGAAGATGTGCCAGCGTCTTTGCGAATTGGCGCGCGCGCTCCACGCCAGGTTTCAGAACACGTCTCAGCACGCGGAGCCGGATGTGGAAGAGGGTCCCGGCGGCCTGCGGGACGTGCGCTTGATCGAGTGGCTCGCGAGGCTCAAACCGGAGCACGAAGGACGAGGCGATGAGTTGAGCCGGGCGGCGGCGTTCGTCTCGTCCGCGCGCTGCTTCTTGCATTACCATGCCGGATGCGACCACAACATTCTGGATTTCGAGGCTCAACAGAGCCTGGCACTCCAGGAATTCGCGCGCGGCAAGGCTTCCTCGGAATGGATGGGCGAGTACTTCGAAAGCGCGCGCAAGATTTTCAACGGGGCGCGCCGGGCCGTCCAGGGAGCCGAGAAGAGCCAGAGTTCGCTGCTGGAGAACTTTCGGGAGTACCGATCCCGGCTCTCCAACCAGGAGTTCACGGTTTCGCGCGAGCGGTTGCTTTTGCGCAACCCGGCCCAACTGGCAAGCGACCCAGCGCTGGTGTTCCGGATGCTCGAGTTTATCGGTCGCCACGGTGTCATGCCGGCACCGGAAACGGAGCGGAGGCTGGAAGCGTCGCGTGAGGTTTTCGCGGCCTACTGCGCCCAGCCGCAGCCCATCTGGATCGCGCTCAAGACTATTCTCCGGTGCCCGCATGCGGGAATGGTATTGCGGTCGCTCGACGCCACCGGCCTGCTGCG
>JANYJN010000636.1 GCA_025358475.1 Candidatus Solibacter sp. | reverse complement strand
TCCATGTCGGGGTTGAGCTCGAGCACCTGCTCGAAGTGCTGCAGGGCGGGATCCAGCTCGGCGACGCTACCGGTATTGACGGCTTTGGTCATGAAGGCGAGGCCAAGGGTGTAGTGGGCGAAGGGGTCTTTGGCATCGTAGGTGAGAGCCTTCTGGCAATCGGCGATGGCGGCGTCCAGATTGGCGGCCTTGCGCTCGCATTCGCAGATGCCGTACCAGGCCATATTGTGATAATCGTTCCAGATGTCGCGTTCCGCGACGCGCTTCTTGCGGCCCATGCCGACCAGCGAACCGAGGACGTAATAATTCAACTTACCGGCTAACTTACTGTCGAAATCGCTGAGCTTGAGGTATTCGTCGTACACCGGGCGGGCCTCGGCGAACTTACCGCTCAGGCGCAGGCTATCGGCCAGCCAGAGATGCGGCTCGGCGGTTTTGGGGTTGATCCGGATGGCTTTCCGCGCCGCCTCGATGGATTGCGGATAGAGCGACTTGAAGCGATAGGCCTGGGCAATAAGGGTGAGTGCCACAGGGTGGGCCGGTTCGCGCTGCAGGACTGTATTCAATTGGCGGACGGCTTCATCGACGTCCCCGGTATCCATCAGGATGCCGCCATAGTTGGCGTGGGCTTCCAGATAGTCCGGGTCCAACTGGATGGCTTGCTTGTAGAAACGGGCAGCGTTTTCGTAATCGAAGAGGGCGCTGTAAGTGCGGCCCAGATAGAACGCCGCCTGGCTATAAGTGGGGTCTGCGGCGAGAGAGCGCTCGAATAAGGCGACGGCGGTTTTGTAATCCTGCTGGTTGCCCTTGTGGTAGAACTTCATGCCTTCCTGAAGCAGGTCGGCGGCGGCTTTGTTGCGGCGGCGAGGAATCTGTATGCGTATACGGACGGGGGATTCCTGGCCGGGGTACACCATTTCCTGGCGCGGCCCATCGGGCTCGTATCCCATTTTGACGCCCTGCACGGTGTGCTCGCCGGGAGCTAGTCCGGGAGCGCTGACGGGTTTGCCTTTTTCGAACACGCCGATGGTCTTGCCGTCGACAAACACCTCGACGCCATCCATATTAGTTTCGAAGATGAGGGTACCGAACTTCGGCGCGGGAGCGGCGGCGGGCCTGGCCTTGGAGGGAACATAGGCCAGCAGCATCTCGGGATCGTAGTTGGCCTTGTCGGAGGTGGGGTTCTGCTGGTTGGAGGTGTACTCGCGGACCTGGGTGTGGACGTACTCGGCGAGTTCGTCGGCGGTGACTACGCCATCGCCGGAGGTATCGGCGGCGCCTTCCAGCCCGGCGACCACGTAGTAGGTGAAGACGCCGTGTCCGCCTTTGAGATCGGCAACTTCGAAGGAGCGCTCACGGGCGCGGCTGGCGGTGAGGGAGAAGAGGCTTTTATTGAGATCGCCCAGGGTGTGATTGATGCTTTCGGTATCCTCGGGGGTAATGGCGCCGGAGTGGCAGGCGTCGGTGAGAAGGATTTTGGACTTGGCCTTGATCTTGGCGCCGATCACGCTGCCGAGTTCGTCCATGGGATAGCCGGTATCGGCGATGTGGTCGCGTTGGAAATCGAAGGGCGCCAGGTAGCCCTTGCCTTGGTACATGAAACCGTGGCCGGCGAAGTAGATGAGGGCGCGATCATCCTCCTTGGCGACACTGGGGAGCCAGGTGCCGATCTCGCGGCGCACGTTGGCGAGGGTGGCCTTGTCGCCAGTGAGCAGATGCACGTTCTCGACGCGGAAGTTGCCGCCTTCTGGGCTGATGAGCGCGGTGAAGATGGCTTGGGCGTCGCGTTCGGCGAACTGTAGCTGGTCTTTGTCGGGCAGGTTGCGGTAGCGCGAGATGCCGACGATGACGGCGTAGCTGACGGGGATCTGTAGGGGTTTGGCGTTGGGCGTGGTATCGAGCTTCTCGACTTTGAGATCGCGCTGGTGGTTTTGCGGGGGCGGTTGGGCGGCGGCGAGGGCTACGGCGAGGAGAGAAACAAGAGAAACAATCATCCGGGAAAAGCTTCCCTTAGTTGAGGAAGCCGGAGCCAAACGGGAATGTGAATTCACCGCAGAGGCGCAGAGATCGCAGAGATAAGCGCAGAGAAGACGAGGGAGGGCTAAGTTAGCTGGCAGCTCACGCATGGGGGTCACTTGTGGGCCAGCCGGAACTGGTAGATTACCGGGCCGGCGAGGGGCACGGGGGAAGAGATCACGGCGGTGTTTTTCTGGCGTAGGAAGAGGAGGTCGCGCTGTTCGCGGCCGATACCGGGGGCGATGAGATTTTGGGGGAGGGGTTCGCCGCGGGGCACGAGCTTGGGGCCGGCGGAGGGATCGACGCAATCGCCGCGCGATTTCAGGATGGTGTCGTCGCAGCGGGGGATAAGGGTGGGCGGCGCGGCTTTAAGAGCGGGCGGCGGCTGGTAGTGTGGGGCGGTATCGTTGAGGCGCGCGGGGGTGACCAGCCAGTAGACGGTCTCGAAGCCGGCGGGTCCGGCGATGCGGAAGGCGGCGCTGGTGGCGGGCACCTGGTACTCCTTCGATGCCGAGATGCGGTTATCCTGGCCGGTTTCCTGGCGCGGGAAAAGCTGCTCGTAGGTTCCGCTGGTGCTCTGGTTCATGACGTAGAGGAAGCCATCGAAGTTGGTGCGGAATTTGAAGCGGACGCGGTCGCCCTGGGCGAGCACGAGTCCGGGATCGATTGTGCGCCAGGTATCGCGATCCAGGCGTTCCAAAACGAGTTCCATGCGGTGCCCGCCTTGGGTCATGGTGCGGGTGGTGGCGGCGGGCACGCTGCCGGACTGCGTTGACCCGAGGGTGGCAGAGAGAACGAGCGTGGCGGCGAGGCGGATCATTGGTGCACCAGGTGCAGATCGGCGACCACGCGGGAATCGGCGCTGCCCGTGGGGTTGACGACGTAGACGGCGGTCTCCTTCTTATCGCCGGGGGTGTTGGGGTCCACCTTCTCAATGATGAGGTCGCGGGCGTAGACGGCGCGCATGCGATCGACGGCGGTGTTGGAAATGTTGACGGCCAGGATCAACTCCTTGGAGGATTGGAATGGCGCTTCGGGGGTTGAGGCGGGTGCCGCGGCGGCCTTCTTCTTGCCCTGGAGGGAGTAGATCATGTTTTCGAGGTCTGTCTCGGGCTGAAGAGAAAAGACGATGAAGAGGTTCTCGGTGCCGACGGTGCTATCGAAAGCGAGGCGCGATTTAGGTGGCATGGTGTAGGGACGCCAGCCTTCGATGCGGTTGTTGCCGTCCTCGATTTCGGCGGAGGGGAACATGGGTTTCCAATTGCCACTAGAGCCCTGATTGACGATGTAGAGATAGCCGGGGGCGTTGCTTTCGTCGCTGAAGCGAATGCGGTCTCCGGCGTGGAAGACGGTGTCGTTGGGGACTTCGGTGGGGGTATCGCCGGCGGCGAGCTTGAGGACGGTGTAGCGCAGTCCGAGGGGCGGGGCGCCGCTTGCGGGCATGGGCGCGGTAGCGGGGGCGGGCGGCTGAGTGGGGCGAGGGGCGGGCGGGCGGGAATCGGCGCGCGCGATCTCGACGGGCTTGGCGGGGGTGGTGGAGCGCCGGGTGGACGGGCGGGCGGCGCCGGTTTTGGCGGGGGCGGGAGCGGGCGCGGCGGCGTAGAAGAGCTCGCGGGCGGTGAGTTGTTTGTGGGGAGCGGTCTGGGCGAAGATCAGGCCGGCGGTACAGCACGAAAGCAGAAATCCCTGAATGAACGGCATCGATAGGTTATCCGGTCCGGGTGGGCCGGCCTCCTCTTGTAATAACGATATCACCGGCGGCAACGGATTGAGCGGAACAGGGTACCGGGTGCGGGTGGCTGGTTCCAACCCGCCGCTGGTTAGCCACCTGCCCCACAAACCCATATAGGTAAGTGATGTATTTTGTGCTGGTTGGCGGCCAAAATGGGTTCGCTCGGTATTTTTGGTTTGGGCGTGAACCGATGGGTGACGAGGGGCGCCGGAACGGGTTGATGCGATTTCATACCTACTCGCATCCAGGATACTCCAAGAGCGCAAGCTCCCATTGGTTAAGTGGTTAAGATAGAGCGCGAAATGGTGTGAAATGGATGCCAGCCCTAACTTTGGTTAAGTCCTGTACGTTCCAGTAAGGAGTAATTGACTGGGTTTGGCCGCGACCTTAAAATCGCACTGGATGGTGCACGCAGACAATGACCGAACCCAGTCAGATCGTTGGCAACTATGAATTCCTTGGTATCGTCGATAGACCCAAAGCAGGAGTCACTTACAAGGTCCGCAACCTGACGACAGGCGAGTTCGAAGTGCTGAGGACGCTGCCGGGGGCGTCATACGGCGATCCGGAATCGCTGGAGCGGTTACTGCGCGAGATCAGGATCCACACGCGCCTATCGCATCCGAACATCGTGGCATTCCACGACGCGCCGGAGCTTGACGGATGCGTGGTCATGACGGCGGAGTTCGTGGAGGGCACGACAGTGGCGGAGCTTTGCCGGCCGGGTCCACTACTTTCAAGCGAGGCGGTACGGGTGATCTGCGATGTGCTGAGTGGACTGGAGGAGGCGCATGCGCTGGGGATTGTGCATCGCGGCATCACGGCGGAACATGTGATCGTCACGCCGAGCGGGCTGGTCAAGTTAGGCGGGTTCGGCTTGGCGAAGCCGGAAACCGATGTGATGTTGACCAAGGCCGGCGCCGTGTTGGGCGATGCGCGGTACATGTCTCCCGAGCAGGTGATGGGAGTGGGCGCGCTGGACGGCAAGGCGGATCTCTATTCGGTGGGTGTGTTGCTGTTCCAGATGTTGACGGGAAAGGTACCTTTCGACAGTCCGAACGATTACGACATCATGGTGGCGCAAGTGAGCAAGCAGCCTCCGCGGCCCAGTTCACTGAATCCGGGGATTGCGCCGGAACTGGAGCGGATTGTGCTTACCGCGCTTGCCAAGAAACCCGAACAACGCTTTGCCGGGGCGAGGGAGTTCCGGATGGCACTCGAGGCGCTGCAAGGCCCGGTGGGAGAAACGGCGGCGGCGCCAGAACAGACGATTTCGGATGCCTGGGTACCGAGATTTTTGGTGCGAGCTGAAGCCAAGGGGCTTGGGAGAACCGCGCTGGTTCTCGGCTTGTTAGGCGTTGCCGGGCTGATTGTCCTGGTTTTGCTGGCGATGCACTGAATATGAAACCGATCCAGATAGGCGACGCCGTGGGCGATTACCGGGTGATCGCTATCGCCGGCTCGGGCGGCATGGGAACGGTGTACAAGATCGAGCACGTCATCACCAGAAGAATCGAGGCGATGAAGCTGCTGCCGCCGGGCGCGAGCGACGATCCGCAACAGGTGCAGAGATTCGAGCGCGAGATCCAGGTGCAGGCGCGGCTCCACCATCCGAACATTGTGGCGCTCTACAACGCGGTGCGAAACGGCGACTTGATCGCCTTGGTGATGGAGTACGTGGAAGGTGAATCGTTGCAGCGCATGTTGGAGGCCGGGGCGCTGCCGGTGGAGACGGCGGTGGATTTCGCCAGCCAGGTGCTGGGCGCGCTGGCCTACGCACACGACGCCGGTGTGATTCACCGGGACGTGGCGCCGGCGAATATCATTATCACGGAGGACGGGACGGCCAAGCTGACGGACTTCGGCCTGGCGCGGGCGGCGATGGATGTTCGCCTGTCGGCTTCGGGAGTGCCGCTGGGTTCGCCCTGGTACATGTCTCCCGAACAGGTCAGAGGGACTGGGGCGCTGGATGCGCGCACGGACCTCTATGCCATGGGGGCAGTGCTCCACGAGATGCTGACGGGCGAGAAGTTGTTTGAGGCGGCGGGAGCGTTCGCGGTGATGCGCGCCCACGTGGAAGCGGAGCCGGCGCCGCCCAGCTCGCGAAACCCCAAGGTACCGTCGGCACTCGACGAAATTGTGCGGAAGGCGGTGGCGAAGCTTCCGGCGATGCGGTTCCAATCGGCGGACGAATTCCGGCGGGCTTTGGAGAATGCAGTGGCCGGCGCGCGTCCGATGGTGGCGGCAAAGGTGGCGCGGAAAACATGGGGCGCGACCATCCCGGAGCTGACTTCGCGATTGCGAGGGTATCGCCCTTCGCGGGCAGCCATGGTGGTGGGGGTGGTGGCGGGCGGGCTACTGGCGGGCTTCGGTGCGATGCGATTCTTTCCGGCGGCGGCACGCGCGCGCGCCTCGGAAAGGAGGCCGCGAGCGGCGGCTGTCTCGCGGTACGATGCGCCGCGAGTGGAGCCGGTGGTAGCGGCGCGGATTGAACCGGCGGCTCCGTTAGTTGTTCCGCCAGCGCCCTTTGAAGTGCCGGCGGAGACGGTGACACCGGCGGCACGCGCGCGGCGGCGGGCGCAATTGCCGGCGGCGGAGATGCGGCGGGCGAGCCATCCGAAGCCCAGCGACGCAATCCGGGTGACGGGCGGCGAACGGGAGCCGGCTGCAATGCTAGCGCCGGTGACACCTATCCGGCAGGTTGCCGAAGCGCCCGAACCGTCCGTTGCAAAGGTGGATCCCGTGGAAGCGCGGGAAGTGCCGGCGGCGGCAGTAGGGATTGATGCGGCGCCGGCGGACACGTTGCAAGGGGCCGCGCCGGAGAAATTGCAAAATAGCGGGAACCGGTTCGTAAGGGCGCTTGGCAAGGTGAATCCGTTTCGGCGGCGGCCGAAGCATGATACGGTCGAAGCCGGGAAGAGATCGCTAAAGAAGGATTGACGGGCCGCGCCGGGCGTTGCGGGGGTTAGGCATCCGCGCCCAATGCCACATAGTTTTCCGCGGCCGACGCCCCCGCCGGCCTGTCGGCGCCTTGCGAGATGCCGATATCGTCGTTCCGGCAGCGGGACGGGGGCGTCCCGCGCGGACCGGGGGGTCCGCCCCACCTATGACGCGGCATACCCATTCCTTTGACAAATTGGGTGGCATTGGGCATGCACGCCTGCCTCGGAAATGGGACGCATGCACCAGAAGAACGCTCTTGCGGCGGGCGCGACCGGAGGCCATTGTTACTCAAGTAAGAGTCGCGCTCGCGCTTAGGGCTTCGGGGCGATCCGCCAGTAGAATGATCGCTCACGGTCGCGGCTCGGATTGAGAATTGCGGCGGGCGCGACCGGAGGGCATTGTTACTCAAGCGAGAGTCGCGCTCGCGCTTAGGGCTTCGGGGCGATGGAAATTACGGTGGGCGCGGCGGCGACGCCGCCGATGCTGACGTCGAAGGACAGCTCACCGGAGGGGACGTCGGGGATCAGCACGTTCATTTGGAGGAGGCCGCCGATAAAACCTGGCGCCAGGCCGGCAAACTGGAGGTCGGCGAGGACGCCTCCGATTTTGACCTGCACGAGGGCGAGGGGCTTGGGGAAAGGGGGGCTCGACGGGGCGACGTCGCCGGTGGTCACCGGGGGATCGACCAATCCCTGGCCGGTGAGATACGCGGTGACATACTGTCCGGGACGGGCCGGAGTCTGCGAAGCATTGAGGGTTCCATCGGCCAGGTTCCGCGCCAGAACGTGGTTGGTTTGCGGCTGCGTAAAGACACCAGGGCCGGTGGCAGCTACCTCGAAGTTCACCTCGGGACTGGACACGCCGTTGGACTGGACGATTAACTTCGCCGTGCCGGCCCTAGTCTGGTAGGGGACCTGCGCGTTGACTTGTCCGGGGCTGACGAACAGAAGCGGAACGGACGTGCCGTTGATGGAAACAGAAACACCGCCCAGCGAGACCGTCAGCGGTGTGGCGGTGAATTCGGCGTTGGCGGCAGCCAGATTGGAGCCGAAGATGGCGATGAGCGCACCGGGCGCAATGGCAGGGAGAAAACTGGCGCCGTTGAGGATGCCGGCGGAACTGGTTGCGGGGGTCGGAATGGCGATGGTGAAGGGAAGAGCGTTGGACGGCCCGCCATCGCTGGTGACGGTGACGCTGGCGCTACCCTGGGTGACGATGAGAGCGGCGGGGACGGCGGCGGTCAACTGGGCAGCGCCGACGAATTTGGTGGCGAGCGGCGCGCCGTTCCACTGCACGATGGAATTGGCGGCGAAGCCGGCGCCGGCAAGGGTGAGGGTGAAGGCGGCTCCACCGGGCGCGGCCGAACTGGGGTTGAGACTGGCGAGGGAGGCGGCGGGGGTGGCCGAGATGAAGAGCGAAAGTTGGTTGGAGGAGACGGGGCCATCGTTGACGACGGTGATTTTGGCGGTACCGGAGGCGGCAATCAAGGCGGCGGACACGAGCGCGGTCAAGCGCGAGGCGCTGACGTAGGTAGTGGGCAGCGCGGCGCCATTCCAGGCGACGGTGGCGGTGGAAAGGAAGTTGCTGCCGTTGACGGAGAGTGTGAAATCGGGGCCGCCCGGAAGTGCCGATGCGGGGGTGAGGGTGGTGATCGCGGGGGTAGGCGCTTTGACGGTAAAACTGGGCGCCTGCGGGGAAACCAGCGGGCCCGGACTGACCACCTGGATTGCGTAGGACCCCACATTGGCGATGGCGCTGGCGGGCACGCTAACGGTAAGTTGATTCAGGCTCACATAAGTGGTGGTGGCGCCCACCAGGCCGGTGACTTGGGAGGCGGGAATAAATCCGTTGCCGTTCACGGTCAGGGTAAAGGCAGGTCCACCGACCATTGCGGAAGTAGGACTTATGGTGAAGATGTTGGGCGAGACGGCAATGACAGGGAAGTTGACGGCATTGGAGACGGCGATACCGGGAGTGGCCACGGTGATGGGGGCCAAGCCTTCGGTGGCGACCAGAGAGACGGGTATGGTGGCGGTCAACTGGGTGGCACTAACGAATATGGTGACCAGCGGGGTGCCAGCCCATTGGACGGTGGAGCCCTGGACGAAGCGCTCGCCGGTGACGGTCAGAGCCACGGCGGGGCCGCCGGCAACGGCCGATGGGGGGGCAAGGCTGAAGATGGTGGTGCCGTACGGATCGGGGAGGATGACTAAGCCGATGGAGTTAGAGGCTGTGGCGCCGGGGTTCTTCACGGAGACATCCACGCTGCGACTCGACTTACCATCCGCGCTCGCGTCATGCACTAAGCCGGCGGGCACGGTGGCAACTAAGACATTGGAACCGAGGTAGCGAGTGGCGAGGGGCGCGCCGTTCCACAGAACCTGGGCGCCGCCGACGAAATTAACGCCCTGAACGCCTAAGGTGGTGGACGCCATACCTGGGTCTAAGGACGCAATGCCCGCGTATATGGTCCTAGGACTAATCGCGCTGACGGAGGCAAAGGAGAGAGTTATGGGAAGGGTCTGGGAGACGGCTCCGGTGGTGGGATCGGTGATGAACAAGGATACCGTGTAGGTGCCGCTAAGGGCGCTCGACGGGACGAGAGCGGTAAGGCTGGTGGTGGACCCGGAGTGCGAGGTGGGGAGGTTAGTTCGGGTACCGGTGACGAGGGTCAGATAGACGTTGGAGGAGAAGCCGAGGCCGGTTGCGGTAACGGTGATTGCGCCGCTCCCCGCGGGCAGGGAGTTCGGATTGATGGATTGAAGAACCGGGTTGACGATTACGGCGAAACTGTTGGAGACGGCATTACTCTGTGTGTTGGTGACGGTAAGGGAATACTTGCCGCAGATGGCGATCAGGCCGGGCGGCACGGTGGCCGACAGGGTGCTGTCATTCACGGAGGTAGTGGGTAGAGGCGTACCGGACCAATTGACGACCGGACGGGATCCGAAGGCGCTGACGTTGATGGTGAGGGTGAACGCGGGTCCGCCGGCGTCGATGGTATTGGGGGTGGCGGAAGCGATGACCGGCGCCGGACTCTGCGGGTATGCGACGGCGGTAAGGCAGACGAAAGCGAAGAAAAGTCGCATCGCCCTTAATTGTCTCATTCCTTTATGGTAGTAGGATCTCGCGGGGTGGAAGGGGGGATGGCGCGCGATCGCGGAGGAACATTTCGCCCCTTCCGGCAAGAGTTCAGCCCGGCAGGGACTTACGGTCGGGTTTTTCATGGGATTTCGCGGGCCGAAGGCCCATTCAAACAGGCCAGGAGGCGTGTATTACGTGTGGAGGCCCATGCGCTGCTTGACGGTGAGGACGGTGTGGTTGGCGATGGGGGCGACGCGCTCTGCGCCATCGCGGAGAATACCGGCGAGGTAGGCCGGGTCGGCGGTGATTTCGCGGTAGCGCTGCTGGAAGGGTTCCAGATGGGCGACCACCATTTCGGCGACTTGCTTTTTGAGATCGCCGTAGCGCATGCCTGCGAATTTGGCCTTAATGGCGTCATCGGGCTCGGCGGAGAAGGCCTGGTAGATGGAGATGAGATTGAGCACGCCGGGTCCGGCGGTATCGAAATCGACGGCCGGGAGGGAATCTGTAGTGGCGCGCATGATGGTTTTGCGGATCTTGGCGGGGGGATCGAGGAGGGCGACGGCATGATTGAGGCCGGTGGCGGATTTGCTCATCTTCTGGGTGGGGTCGTCGAGGCCCATGACGCGCGCGCCGACGGTGGGGAGGCTGGTATTGGGGACGACGAAGGTGTCGCCGTAAAGCGAATTGAAGCGCTGGGCGACATCGCGGGTGAGTTCCAAATGCTGGGCCTGGTCCTCGCCGACGGGGACGATGCCGGCCTGGTAGAGCAGGATATCGGCGGCCATGAGGACGGGGTATTGCAGGAGGCCATCGCCGATGGATTCCTGTTTAGCGCTCTTGGCCTTGTACTGGGTCATGCGCTCCAGCCAGCCGATGGGGGTGACGCAGGTGAGCATCCAGGCAAGTTCGGCGTGGGCGGGCACGGCGGATTGCACCATGATGGCGCAATCGGCTGGGTCGATGCCGGCGGCGAGATAGAGGGCGGCGACCTCTAAGATTTTGGCGCGCAGTTCGGCCGGGTGCTGATAGACTGTGACGGCGTGCAGGTCCACGATGCAGAAAATGCACTCGTAATCGTGTTGGATGCGGACCCAGTTCTTGAGCGCGCCCAGGTAATTTCCGATGTGGAGATTACCGGTGGGCTGCATTCCGGAGAAGACTCGTGTTCTCATGGTAGGTGGCAGTAATTAGAGGGGTCTTCTTATCGTAAGCAATTTTGAAGTCACAGTGGAAAAGCTGGTGTACGGCGGCGACGGACTGGCGCGCCTGGATGGGCGCGTGGTGTTCGCACCCTTCGTACTGCCGGGAGAGCGGATACTGGCCCGCGCGGAGCAGGAGAAGCCGGGGATGGTGCGGGCTCGCATGCTGGAAGTGCTGCAAGCCGCGCCCGACCGGGTGGTGGCGCCATGCCCGGCATACGGGCGCTGCGGTGGTTGCCACTATCAGCACGCGCCGTACGCATACCAACTGGTTGCCAAGCGGGCGATTCTGGTGGAAGCCCTCGAACGGGTGGGAAAGATGCAGCCGCCGGCGGAGATCGCGGTGGTGGCGGCGGAGCCGTTCGGGTATCGCAATCGCGTGCAACTGGCGGTGGAAGAAAACCGGCTGGGGTATCGCGAGGCGCGCTCGCACCGGCTCTGCGCAGTGGGCGAGTGCCCGGTGGGGTCGCCCAAGATCAACCAGGCGATCGCGGCGCTGACGGCGATGACGCGCGACGGGCGCTGGCCGCGATTCATCAAATCGATCGAAGTATTCACCGACGAGCGCGAGGTGCAGATCAACGTGCTCGAGACGGAGCGAGCGGTGGCGCGGCGCTTTTTCGACTGGTGCGGGACGCTGATACCGGGAATGGTGGAAGGCGCATTGGATTACCGGGGCGAGTTCCGGGTGAGCAGCAATTCGTTTTTCCAGGTGAACCGGTGGCTGATCGACCGGCTGGTGGAGGTGGCGACGGAAGGCGCGGAGGGCGAGACGGCGCTGGACTTGTACGCGGGCGTGGGTCTGCTCTCCATGCCGCTGGCGCGGCGATTCCGCGAGGTGACGGCGGTGGAATCTGGCGCGGGGGCGGTGCGCGATCTGGAATTCAACGCGGCGCGCGCGGGCCTCGGCAATCTCCAGGCGATATCGCGGACGGCCGAGGAGCATTTGGCGCAATTGGAGAAGGCGCCGGATTTCGTGGTACTGAATCCCCCGCGCACGGGGTTGGGCAAAGCGGTGGTGGCGCGGTTGGCGGAGCTGCGGCCGCGGCAGATCACGATTGTGGCGTGCGACCCGGCGACCCTGGCGCGCGATCTGGCGGGTCTGGTGGCGGCGGGCTATCGCGTGGAGCGGATGACGCTGGTGGACCTGTTCCCGCAGACGTACCATCTGGAGACGGTGGTGCGGCTGAAGTTGTCGGAGTAGCGGGCGCTACGATTTTTTGCGACGATAGGCGACAGAGGTCATATGACAGTCACTTTGAGCCCCGACCAGGAGCGCCGCTTGGCGGATGTTGTTCGGTCCGGTGCGTACCAGAATGCCGAGGAAGTCCTGGATCGCGCTCTGGAAATGTTGCTTACGCAGGAGGAGTGGCTGGCGGAAAACCGGGACCAGATTGCGGCGGCCATCGAACTGGGCTTTGCTGAGGCGGAGCGGGGCGAGTTGATCGACGGCGATGAGGTTCGCTCCCGCATGACGGCCCGAAAGAATGCCTGGATGGCTGAGAAACGCTTGGCGTGAGTGGCTATCGGCTCACACCCTCGGCCGAGAACGATCTCTTCGAAATCTGGTGCTACATTGCGCGAGACAGCACCCATGCGGCGAATCGAGTTGAAGAAGCAATCCATGACGCCTGTGCGTTTCTGGTACGGGCCCCTCGCGCCGGACAGCAGAGACCGGACTTGACCCGGCGGGCTCTCCGTTTCTGGACGGTCAGTCCATTCAAGAAATACCTGGTCATCTACGATCCCGATACCCGCCCCTTGCGGGTTCTCCGGATCTTACACGGTGCCCGAAATGTCCGGACGTTATTAAAGCACGCGCAATAGCGTCACTTCACCACGATGTTGACCAGCTTGTCGGGGACGATGATTAGTTTGACCACCTGCTTGCCTTCGGTGAAGGGCTTCACCTTTGCATCGGCAAGAGCGCTGGCTTCCAGGACTTCCCTCGGCGTGCCGAAGGGGGCGGTGATTCGGCTGCGGAGTTTGCCGTTGACCTGCACCACGATTTCGGCTTCGTCTTCCTTGGCGAGTTCGGGGTCGTAGGCGGGCCAGGTGTGGCGGAAGACAGGGCCCACGTTGCCGATCTCTTCCCATATCTCCTGCGCGATATAGGGCGCGAAGGGGGCAAGCATGAGCGCGAGGGTCTCCAGAATGCGCGGCATGGCGGCGGCGGAGACGTTCTGCTCCTCGGCGTAGAGCTGGTTGACCAGCTCCATGATGGAGGCGATGCAGGTGTTGAAGTGCCAGCGGGTTTCGAAATCCTCGGTGATCTTCCGGAGGGTCTGATGGAGCTTGCGCAGGACCTTGCGGTCAGCCACGCCGGAGCGCTGTTCCGCGGGCAGATTGCGCGTGGCGAAGCGGTAGACACGGCCCAGAAAGCGATAGATACCTTCGGCGCCTTCCATGCGCCAATCGACTTCCTTCTCCGGGGGCGCGGCGAAGAGCACGAACATACGAGCGGTGTCGGCGCCGAATTTCTCGGCGAGCATGTCCGCGCCGACCACGTTGCCCTTGGACTTCGACATTTTGGCGCCTTCGGCGATCACCATGCCCTGGGTGAAGAGGCGGCGCGCCGGCTCGCTGTTAGTGATGAGGCCGATGTCGCGCATCATCTT
>JANYJN010000635.1 GCA_025358475.1 Candidatus Solibacter sp. | reverse complement strand
CCGCACATTCCTCGCGCGGACCCGCTGTGCTCCAATAAGGGTTATGGGCGAAATACGAGCTGTTGGCAATCGCGCTCTCCTGCTTCGCGCCGGCGTGCGGACGGCGGCATGGACATTCGTGTGGGCCCTGCTGGTCCACGGGGCTGGCGTACCCGGCTATTCCCAGAACGGTCGGGGCGATCCTCCGCAGCGCGGCCCCCGCGGAAATACCTTCCGGGTGAGAATCGTGGGGACCACGAACACACAGGCGGTGCTAACGTACACCGCTCCCGATAGCGGGGCTTGCACGGTGAAAGTGTCCCAGCAAGCCTCCTTGACGCCGCTGGTACACGACGTGGACCCGGATCTATTTCCCGGTTCCGACCAGGACTCCCGGCCAGAGACCACCACCGAGCAAACCGGCCGGGTTTTCGTGGTCGGCAAGCGCATCACGCAACCGGCTTCCGACGGCAAGAACTATTCCCGGGCGCTGGAAACCTACGCCTCTCACCACTATCAGGTCACCTGCGGATCCGCCGTGGCGACCGGTTCGTTCACCACCGCCAATATCCCTCTGGGGATGACGTATAACGATGTTCCCCAGGTGGACGGGAGTAACCCGGGCCAGTGGATGATTCCCACGCAGTTGCAGGACCGCGCGCAGACGATTGTGGATCCTCAGACGGGAGCGCTGCTGAAGCGCGTGTCGCTGGATGCCGAGGCCGGCAACCGTTCATACGGATATGCCGGCGCCTTCCTGACCTACGGAGGATTCAATCGCGCGTGCTCGGCGGCGCGCACCGGTCCGGCACAATCCAAGAGCGGATACTTGTGCGTCTTCCCCGATTACGGCCTGCAATTAGGGCTCTTGTATTTTATCGTGCCGGCCACCGGCGAAGCTCTCTATCTGGGCCTGGTCCCGTATGCGGGAGCGGGCGTCAACGGAAGCGACCTGTCACTTTACTACAACACCAACGGCCACACTTATCGGACCACCTATACCGGCAATTTCCGCCCGGCGGTGAACAACAACGCCATCCCCATGTCGCCCGGCGTCCTGTACAGCGCGACGCCGATTGCCCAGTTGATGAAGCAGTTCGACCCTTCGTTTGACGATCGCTATTATAAGTGCAGTGTCCCGGTTGCCGGTCCGGGACAATACGCGCTGATTCAATGCAATCGCAGTATTCAGGATTCCTACGGCTGGGTGGGCGCCTTTTATGGCGGCGACGGGCGGCCCGTCACGGCCAACTGCACGGCCGGGGACACGGAATGCCCCCGCGTGGTTGCGGCGATGAACGTCTTCAGCGCGCCGGCAACACGCTGGTGCGCCTTGCATAACATTCAGATGATCCCTAACAATCCGCTGGTCGGGTTGAATTTTCAGCAGCTCCACGATCCCGGCGGAGCGCTGGGCGCGGCGAAGATGGCCACCAGGCTGAGTATCGCTATCACGCCGGGCGACACGAAAATCACGGTAGACGGAGAGCCGGCGAGCCTTTCGCCCGCCGGGGATCCCGTGCGGCAGGATGCCGCGGTGGGCGATGCTTTTGTGATCGACACGGAACCGGTACGGATTACGGCGATTGATAAGCTTCCCACCGGCCAGCGTGTCTGGACCCTGACCCGCGGCAAGCCGGCCAAGGCCTTTCCGGCCGGCGCCGTTGTGTGGGCGGGCTGCAAAGCGGGATTCCACCTGACGTATTGGAAGTTCCTCAAAGACCCGCACGGGCAGGACACCACCAACAGTGACGTGGTGATCGACAGTTATTGGGATGGCGGCGGCCACGCCGATGCCGGGCCGTTAGGACGCGTTACCGAAGCCGGTTCCGGTTGGGCAGCGGTCTTCGGGCCGGTGATCGATCACTTGAACGAGCCGCTCTCGCTGGTGATCGACGATTCTCCCGCCTTCGCGGGAACTCGTGGGCTGGACTATGGCAGCACCACCAGTAAGCACCCCAGCTATCATCAGGACCAGGCGCAGACTTCCGCCGCACAGCAGCGCTGGTTTCTGGACATGCTGGCGTTTGACGGAGGCAATCTCTTTTCGCCGAACCCCGGCGCCACCCTGCTCTCCGGCCAACTCTACAAGTACATCCCGGGCAGCACACTGGCGCGCAAACAACTGGCGACCATCGCCGCGAGCGGAGGATCGTCCCTGCTCGATATCAGTGGTCCCGGCAGCCTCATTTCCGATCAGGTTTCGGACTCGTATAAGTACTGCATTGCGAACGTGGCCGGTGAGTGCCGCAAAGGCTCCGCGCCCGGGGATATCCTGATCAACGCACCCAACGTGAAGTTCCTCTATTGCACGGGCGGCGACGGGCCCAACCCCGGCAATCGGGATTTGTGCCTGGGAAACGCCGGAAGCTGGGCGCAGGGGATGACCCAGGTCTACCTGGGGAACACGCCGGCGGAAAGCGTCTCTCACACCCGGGTAGTCACGCACGGGTTGGCGGGTATTAAGGATATGTTTTACTATTCCACCGCGAAATCGCTGCCCGACGCTTCCTGGGCGCTGTTCAATGTCGGTGTGGTGGCCGGGAAGCCTTCGGACCAGGTGAATGTCTGGATGGCGAAGCTTCCTCCGCTCAGCGCCCAGGACACGGTGGACCGTTCCACCTTCGTCCGTGCGCCCATCGCCATATCGGTGCCGCAGGGACAGCGCATCGCTTCCGCCGCGATCGAGTTCGGCTACACGGAACAGGGCGAGTCGTCTCAATACTACTGCACGTCGCGCCGGGAGGCCTGCGTGGCAGTCTCCGCCACGGTCAACGATGCCACTCCGTTTTACTACGCACTGACGGATAACTATACGCGGATGCCGTGCGCCAAATCCTGCACTATCCCGCTGCCCGTCCTGCCGGCGCACGTGGCCTACTATCAAGTGAAATTCTACGACGCCCAGGGCGAGGTGGTGGGGTTGGGTGATCGCGGAGTCTCGGTGGAAGCGGCCCCGATCAAGCCCGGCGGCGTCCCGGCAAATGCTATAGAATAATCGGACGTGCTCCGGGGGTGCATGACTTGCCCGGGATACACGACGCAAGAGTGGAGAGGTCGCAATGCGTCAATCCAAGCCGGTAAAGTAGGAGAGTGAGTGACAGCCCATGGCTGCGCCGCACTCTCCCCTCGTCGAACCGGAGGTGCGCATTTCCCGCGTCCGGCTCTCCTGAAAACTTTCTCCTCAGGCATGCACAGTCCCCGGCAGACGAACCACCCCCAACTACTGAACGTGCTGGTACCACGGCTCCCGTTGCGGGACGTTTCCGGGTTATGTCTTCCCCTTCACGTTGGCTGCTATCAGCCCCCCTGACGGGTCTCCCAGGCTCCTCGGCTGATCTGTCCACGCGCGCTGCCCCCCGCGAAACATAAATAATCCTGGGGCCTCTTGACAATAGTACGCAACGTATTATGATAGTACGTAGCACACTATGAAAGCCCCGCCAACCACGGTTCTTGGATATGCCCTGATGGGCCTTCTGCATCAGAAGGCCCAGTCCGGCTACGAACTTCGAAAGGTCTTCGCCACCACGCCAATCGGCAGCTTCAGTGACAGCCCGGGCTCCATCTACCCGGCGCTGGCCCGGCTGGAAAAGCGGCGCTGGACCCGCGCGGCAGGCGAAGCCGGCGACAACCCCAGGCAGAGAAAACGGTTTTCGCTTACCGCGGCCGGCGTGACGGAGCTGAAGCGCTGGCTGGCCCTGCCGGTAACGCGTCAGGAGGTGGCTTCCTCGATGGACAGTCTTTGGCTCCGCTGCGCTTTCGTCCAACAGGTACTCGGCATCGAAGAGACACTGCGCTTTCTGCGCGAGGCCGACCGGGAAATGACCACGCACCTGGTCAGCCTGCGCGAGTATCAACGGAAATTCATGTCCAGCGTGGAATTTAGTTCCGGCCGGCTCGCTTTCGAATGCGGCCTCGCCGGAGTGGCCGTCAGTCTGCGCGGCATCCGCCGCGCCATCCTACAGATAGAAAGGGACCAATCATGAAAAACGTCATACTTGCCGCCGTCGCGTGGCTTGCCGGAACCATGGTCAGCGGAGCGCTGGCCACCGCCCTGCATCTATCGCTACCTTCGTTTCCCCAAGGCGCCAGCGCCGCCGAGGGCTTCGCGTGGTTTGTTCTGGCGAGCCTTCTGCTGGCCGCCGGCGCCGCGCTGGCCGCCGGCGGTCTGGGCGGCGGATTCAAGACTCGCTGGCTGGCCCTGAGCGCACTTCTGTTCATCTGTGTCGGCGTCAACACAGCCATCGAAGCCGTGGTCTTCAGCACCGCGATTCTGCCGGCGCAAGGCTTCACTCTGGCATTTATGAGCCTGCTTCCCTCCCTGCTGGCCGCCGCGGTTCTTGCCCGCCGGCCACAAGGTCCTGGAGCGGACCCGGTCACCATGCCTGCTTTCGGCGGCTTGGGCTGGAGTTGGCGGCTGCTCGCTGCCTGGCTGGCCTTTCCCGCCCTTTACTTCATCTTTGGCTCGATCATCGCGCCCTTTGTCCTCGACACTTATAGGGAGGGAATCGCCGGACTCCGCATCCCGTCCTTTGCCGAGACGATCACTACGCAATTGGTGCGCAGCCCGATCTTCCTGGCGGTGATCCTGCCTTGCGTCCTGCTTTGGAACGGTTCCAGGCGCAGCCTGGGGATCCGGTTGGGTCTGGCGCTGGCGATTATGATTGGCGCGTATGGACTGCTACAGGCCACGTTCTTCCCCGTGCACTTGAGGATCATCCACACGCTGGAGATCGCGGCCGACGAACTGGGTTATGCGTTCGTCCTGGCGTGGCTGTTCCGGCCCGCCGAATCCAAAACAGCGGCGACCATCGCGTTGGGCGTTCAGGCAGCGTCGTTATAGCGGCGCCCAGACCGCCGCGAAACTGAAAGACGCTCCTACCAAATAGCGTTTCGATAGTGCTCGTGGATGCGGCGGTCCGACCGCATTGGCGACGATGATGCGGTCGCCAAAGTCCCGAGTCCTTTTGATTTGTAGGGCGCGGTTCCTGATGACGGCCATCGGCAATTGGCAGACGGAGACACCAATCTGCTGGTTAAGCTCGGAAAGAATCTGTGAAGCTGAATATTTTAGTGCGCTGCGTACGGTTGCGATGGACGGATGTCTTCGGCGAAAGCTGCGGCTGCACTTCGGGCTGGGCAGCGCCACGCGCGCCGATTCCATTGCCGTTCGCTGGCCGTCGGGTGAAAAAC
>JANYJN010000538.1 GCA_025358475.1 Candidatus Solibacter sp. | reverse complement strand
CAGGTCGCGCGATTCCAGATACGCCAGGATTTCGCGCTTGAGTGTATCGAGATTCAGGTCCACGTCGCTTCCTCAGCTTTATAACAACACCAGAATATCAGACGGATTGGCCAAGTCGCGGGCGGAAGGCGTTACGATGGTCTTCGGCCCGATGTAGATCTTGCGGTTCTCTTTAATCGCCTGGCACACATCGGCCTCGCAGACGAAGCCCACCGGTTTGGGTGGTGGAGCAGCCGGAAGTGGAGGCGTTTTTGCGCCGGGTTCCGCCAGTCAGCTATAGCCGTCCAATTTCGGCGATCCGCTTGGCGAACCTGCCGGCGCCGTGCCGCGGCGGGCTAGAAAGCGGTCCACCACCTCGGCGGCGACGCTCGCCACCACGGACTGCTGGACGGCGGGCCGCGGCGCGCCCGGCGTGGAACATCCACAGGATGGGGCTGCTGCCTGGGTTGCCAAGGGTGCCGTGAAGGGTGCCGTCAAGGATGACATCGATGGCGCCGCCTGTGCGGCAATGCCGCGCGAGGCAAGGTAGCGTTCCACCGCGGACACCACCGCCGCGCGATCAATCGCCCCACCGCCGCCGCTGCCGGTAGCCGCCGTGGGCCCGTCCTCCGCCTTGTCGTAATCCAAAGGCATTTCGAACGCCTCTTCGGGCGTGCGCACGGTGTAGGCCAACCGCTTGATGTTGATCAGGTGCAGCGGGCCTATGTTGTCGGAGGTGCTGTTTCCGGCCAGGGCGCCGCAGCCCAGCGTCATCGAGGGGAAGAGGTTGGTAGTGATGCCCGTGGAGCCTTGCGGGGCCGGCGTGTTGACCAGTACCCGCATGGCCGGCATGCGCATCCCGTATTCGCGGATACGCGTATCGTTCTTGGCGTAGATGGCCGCCGTGTGTCCGGCCCCGCCGAACTTGAGCAGTGCGAAACAGGTGTCGAGCGCCGCCGCGTAATCGGCCACGAAAATCAGCGAAAGTACCGGCGAAAGCTTCTCCGCGGAGAGAGGGAACTTCTTGCCTACGCCCGCGATTTCGCAGCAGATGATGGACGTGTCGGAGGGCACTTCGAAGCCGGCCATCTTCGCAATCTTTGTGGGCGCTTGCCCGACGCACTGCGGATTCACGGTCCAGTTGGGCGTGATCAGCAGTTTGCCGAGTGCGTCCGATTGCTGGTCGTTGCAGAGGTACGCCTTGTGCTGTTTGAGCAGCCCGAGGATGCGGTCGCGCAGTGAGTACTCGGCTACCAGCGCCTGTTCGCTGGAGCAGACGGTGCCGTAATCGAAGGATTTTCCGGCGACGATCTTGGCGATGGCGTCTTCCAGGCCGGCCGAGGTGTCCACCAGGACGGGCACGTTGCCCGGCCCCACACCGAACGCCGGTTTGCCGCTGGAGTAGGCCGCCTTCACCATGGCGTGCCCGCCGGTGGCCAGGATCACGGAGACGCGCTCGTGCCGCATGAGGGCGTTGATGCCTTCCATGGTGGCGCGGTCCACGCATTGAATGATGTCTTCCGGCGCGCCGGCTTCCAGCGCCGCCTGATACAAAACGGCCGCCGTGGCACAGGTACACTTGAACGCGCGGGGATGTGGGCTGATGACGATGGCATTGCCGGCCTTGAGGGAGACCAGCGTCTTACTGATGGCCGTGGAGGTGGGATTCGTGGTGGGCAGGATCGCCGCCACCACGCCCACGGGCACTCCGATCTCGACAATCTTTTCCTCGGGGAGTTCGCGGAGAATGCCGACCGTCTTGATGCCGCGCATCCGCCGCGGCAGCCAATCGCAGGTCAGCAGATTCTTGATGTACTTGTCTTTGGCGTTGCCGTAGCCGGTCTCTTCCACGGCCAGATCGGCCAGACGTTTGGCATTGGCGCGTGCCGCCGCCGCCATGCGCTCCACAATGGCATCCACCTGCTCCTGCGAATACGTGCGGTATTTCTGCCAGGCAGCGAACGCCTTCTCGACCTTGGTGCGGACCTCCTGTATGGACAGGAGATCTTTGTCTTCGAGCATGGCCCGTTACTTCTTGCTGTTGCCAGTGGGGAGGATTTTCTCGACCTCCTCGTGTGGCCGGGGAATCACGTGGACGCCCACCAGTTCACCGACGCGGCGGGCCGCTGCCGCGCCCGCGTCCGTGGCAGCCTTGACAGCGCCGACATCGCCGCGAACCTGGACTACCACCAGGCCGGCGCCGACGAATTCCTTGCCGATCAGGACCACGTTGGCGGTCTTGACCATGGCGTCGGCAGCCTCGATGGCGCCGATCAAACCCTTTGTTTCAATGAGACCTAGGGCCTCCATCATACTTGCCTCCGTGCAGTGAAAGACTAAACGTAGCACAATTTGACCGCTGGGGCAGGGCGACGCCCGGGGTGGCGAAGATTACGAAAGGTAAGAACCGGGTCTAAGATGGGATTGCACCGTCAGAGTCTAGTGCGCCCGTGCAATCAAGATCGTCCCTTCCTTGCCGCAGTTTGAGCAAGTGCCATTTCCTGCCAATATCGGTACACGCTCGTCAGGTGATTGCGGGTTTCGATTTCGGGGCACGGGAGACCGAGTAGCCCGATACAACCTGGGGCCTACAGTTGCGCGGTGAGTTGGATATCGTGCGCCACGGGCATGATCCACTTCTGTCTGCCATGGCCGGGCAGTGGCTTCTCGACGACCCGAAGAATCCCGAAACTTTCCAGGAGTTGAATATCGCGGGTGACCGCGCTGCGGTCGCGTTTCAGCTTCACGGCCAAGTCGCTGATCGAGGCGGGCGTCTCGCTCACCTGTCTCAGCAGAAGCACACGCTTGGCCGTCAGGACAGATAGAAATGACTCGATGTCCTCGAAGGAGACTACGTGGCTGGGCGGAATGGAGTTCCCACGGTCCGCCAGTCGCGCATGTTTGCGCCCGCGTTCGAAGAACGCCTCTGTTGGTTCCACCCGGATTTCAGTCTTTCGCATATTTCGCCTGCCTCGCCAGCCTGCTCCATTCTTTCTGAAAGCGCGCCTCAATCCGCTGGAAACTACTCAGGCGCACCGGCGCAACCTTTCCCATATAGTGACAGTGCGCCTGTCCGTGGGCCGAATCGTAACCAACCACACGGCCGTTGTCGCCCGGATAAATCAGGTGATTGATGTATGCCAAGTTATACCGCACCACGCGCTGTTGCCCGTCAACCCAGATCTCCCGGCGCAGCATGCCTCCACCGTTTTTCCTGGACACGTAGAGCCGTTCGTCGACGGCCTTCCGCAACCCAGCCATGATCTAGAATATCACGTCTGTGTACGAAGGCCACCATGCCACCGAACCTCCAACCTCTCGCTTGTCTGCCTATCAGCAGGTCAGTGCCCGGAAAGGTAAGGGGCGACCGTTGCCATCACTGCGTCACGGACCTTCCGCGCGAGTTGCAGGGCGCGTACTTGATCGCCCGGAACTGCTTGGGAACGATCACCCGTGTAGCGAATTTCGGCGCCATGAGAGCTGCAAATCTCATGCTCACACGCGTTTCGAGCGCGGTCAAGCCCGCGATCAAGGCGGCCCGTGCCCCCGTGCTCACCGTTTGCAACGCGGCGCACGGCCTTCGGATTGCCCGAACGGGAACACCGGGACGGGCGGGCGTATGCCCAGTCCACACTCCGCATGCACCGCCTTCACGGCCTTTTCCAGTCCGTCGCGGCGCACCACTACGGCAATGGTAAGTTCGCTCGATCCCTGGGCGATGGCGATGATGTTCACTTGCACGCGCGAGATCGCCGTGAAGATGCGGCCGGCCAGCCCCGGCTTGCCCTGCATGCCCTCGCCCACCGCGGCCAGCAGGCCCACGCTGCGGTCCACCTGGATGGG
>JANYJN010000535.1 GCA_025358475.1 Candidatus Solibacter sp. | reverse complement strand
GGTGCGCCCGGCTTCCACGGCGAGCACCGTGGTGCCCGTCTCCCGCATCACCTCAACGGTGTCCAGCCCGACCACGGGGACGTCGAACAGGAGATGCTCGCGGCGGCGCGCCACCTTGACCATCGCCATGCGGCGGCCATTGACCAGGGTGGCGGCGCGGCGCAGCATGGCGTCGGTGCCTTCCATGGCTTCCACCGCCACGCAGGCGCGTTCGCAAATAGCGACGCTCTGTCCCACGTCGAAGCCGGCCAGCGCATTGGCCACGCTGCGGCCGTATGCGATATCGGCGATCTCTTCCTTCGCCGGCTGGCGGAGCGTCATTACGCCGGAGGTGGCCAGCAGGGGCTTGAGCAGCGTGGTGGAATCGCGCAGGTGAATGCCTTCGTCCGCCAGGATTTTGATTACGCCGCCGATCAAGGCATCCGTATTCTTTGCAGGGACGGTGGCGAGCAGCTTGAGCAGACGCCAGTCGGCGGCGATGGAGGAAAAGATTTTGGCGTGCTTCACCTGGCCGCACATCATGACCTCGGTGATGCCGTCTTTTTTGCAGATCTCGATCATTTTGCCGAGCTGGCCGAGGGAGATCCAGTGGCAGCGCGAGGCCAGCGACTCCACCTCTTTCGAGGCCTCTTCCCGGATGGCGATGACGGTGATCTCCAGGCCAAGCTGGCGGGCGCTTTCCAGGGCGAGCAGCGGGAAGCGGCCGTTGCCGGCGATAAGTCCGTAGCGTGGCATTACTTGGCTCACTACTTGGCTCATTACTTTACTACGCCGCGCTCGCTGGTGCGGATGAACTCGAGGAGTTCGTCCACTTCGGCGCAGGGCGGCACCTCGGCGCGTATGCGCTCGATGGCCTGGGTGGTGTTGAGCTTGGCCCGGGTGAGCAGGCGGAAGGAGGTTTGCAGGGCTTCGATTACCGGGCTCTGGAAGCCGCGGCGTTCCAGGCCAATGCGGTTGGCGCCGAAGACGCCGATCTCGCGCTTCCCCACGGTGGTGGAGTACGGCAGCACGTCCTGAATCACCACGCTGTAGGGGCCCACGAAGGCGTGACGGCCGATGCGGCAGAACTGATGGACGCCGGTGAAGGCGCTGATGTCGGCCCAATCGCCGATGGTGACGTGGCCGGCGAGAGTGACGCCGTTGGCCATAATGACGTGGTCGCCGATGCGCACGTCGTGGGCGATGTGGGCGTAGGCCATCAGCAGGTTGTCGCTGCCGATGGCGGTGAGCAAGCCGCCGCCCTGGGTGCCGCGATGAATGGTGACGAATTCGCGGATGCGGTTGCGGTGGCCGATGCGGGTCTCGGCGCGCTCGCCCTTATATTTCAGGTCCTGCGAGGCCACGCCGGCGGTGCTGTAGGGGAAGAAGAGGTTATCCTCGCCGGCCCAGGTGGGGCCTTCGAGATAATTATTGGCCATCAGGCGGGTGCGCGCGCCGATGTGGACTTCCGCTCCGATGATGCAATAGGGGCCGATATCGGCGCTGGCATCGATCTCCGCCGCGGGGTCAATAATGGCGGTGGGATGAATCGGCATCGCTCAGGCAGTCACTGCGGGGGGTGGCTTCTCTTCCTTGTCGGCGAGTTTGCACATGACTTCGGCTTCGGCGACCACTAAGCCGTCCACCGTGGCCACGCCGGCCATTTTGGCCACGCTGGCTTTGCGCTTGAGGATTTTCATCTCCATGCGCAGGGTGTCGCCGGGCACCACGGGGCGGCGGAAACGCGCGTTTTCGATGGCCACCAGAAGCACCAGTTTGTTGGCGCGGTCCGGCATATCGTGGAGCACCAGAATGCCCGCCGTCTGCGCCATGGCTTCCACGATGAGCACGCCGGGCATGACCGGGAAATCCGCGAAATGGCCCGTGAACTGGGGCTCATTGGCGGTGATGCACTTGATGCCGACGATGCGGTCGGCCTCCATCTCGACGATGCGGTCGACCAGGAGAAATGGGTAGCGATGGGGCAGAATGGCCCGAATCTGGTTGATGTCCAAAATTGCCATGGAAGCCCGTATTATCGCATGTTGGGAAACGGATTATACTGGTTCCGATGACGCTCCACCTCTCACTTCACGGGCAGGAACTGCTGAAAGCGGCGCTCGCCCGCGG
>JANYJN010000533.1 GCA_025358475.1 Candidatus Solibacter sp. | reverse complement strand
AGAGATCGGCGAGGGCGGAATCGACGTCAAAGCCCTGGGGTCCGGCGGGGGCTTCGGGGGTAGCGCCGAAACTGGAGGCGCTGGCAATGAGGTCCGGGCACTTGGCGGCCTGCCAGATGGCGAGGAAGCCGCCGGCGGCGGAGCCGGTCACGGCGCGATGGTCGCGGTCTGGGATAGTGCGCAGGGTCTTGTCGATGTGTTCGATGAGCTCGGGGAAGTAGAGCGGGAATTGGCCGATGGTGTCGGCGGGGCCGGAATCGACCAGGATGACGGGGTGGGCGGCGACGTAGGCGGCAAGGGCGGCATCGCGGGTCTCATTCTCCGGCTCGTAGCCGTGGAACCAGTAGATGACGGGGTAGCGGGTGGCGCGCGATGTGGGGTAGGCGGGTGGCAGGTAGACGCGGTAGGAGCGGGGGGCGGCCATGACCTGGCTGTGATGGGTCTGCTGCTGGATGAAGGTCGCGGGTTGAGGGGCAGCGACGGCGAGGGCGATTGGGATGAGAAGAAAGCGCACACTTGAGTTCGTACCATTTACGGGGCAAACCTGCAATGGGCAAACCTGCAATGGGCGAACCTGCAATGGCGTATTCTGGGGCTATGAAACTGGCGGTGGCATCGGACCATGCGGGCGTGGCGCTCAAGGCGCGGGTACTGGCGCAGTTGCTCTCTGAAGGCCACCAGGTTGCCGACCTGGGAACCGGCACTACCGATCCCGTGGACTATCCGGATTACGCCCGGAAGGTGGCGCTGGCGGTGCTCGGCGGCCAAGCCGAGCGCGCCGTGCTGATCTGCGGCAGCGGCGCGGGCGCGTGTGTCGCCGCCAACAAGTTCAAGGGGATTCGCGCCGCCACCTGCCACGACAGCTTCTCGGCGCGCCAGTGCGTCCAGGACGACGACGTGAATGTGCTCTGCCTCGGCGCCCGCGTGATCGGTCCCGAACTGGCGCTCGACGTGGTAAGGAACTATGTGGACGCGCGCTTCTCCGGAGCCGAGCGCCATCGCCGCAGGCTGGCCAAAGTAGCGGCCTTCGAGGCGGAGTTCGGCGCGCCCCCGCCCGCCCTTGGCGGGTCAAAGACTTAGGGCTGAACGACGTGGTGCTGACGCAACTGACCGCTGGAGCCGCCGGAAGCGACCCCAACGGACTGCCCAGCGGTACCCGCCCGGATGACCGCCCTCAGGCGTCCGCCGTGACCGTGAACGCGCAACCCACCGCCGCGGAGCCCTTTCTTGACATAGGTAGCAGGGTCGATCGGCAACGCACCGAATTGCCGGCTCCGTCGCCGGTGATAACCGCGGGTAGTCGCCCAGCGTAGATCTATGCTTCGGCGTCAGGGAGGATTTGACCACTGGTGGCTACGTCAAATTCAAGATGGGCCGTAATCCGGCCCGTACTGCCAGCGGCGACTGGAACGATGCCTGCCAATTTCAAACACACCTCTGGCTAGTGCGCATTCACGCCGACGCGTTGCGGTACGCCTCCAGTAAGTCCTCCAGAGTAACTTCGCCCAAAACCTGGGTGATGTCGCGACGGTCAACGACAGGCAGCACGCCGACATTGAACTGGCCCAACCGGTGCAACACTATGTCTGCCGATTGGTCGGGGTGCAAGTGTGGCAGCTTATCCAGCACCTCGCGGCGAACGACGCTGGCCACTGCCGCCCCACCCGAGCCCTTGCGGAGCGCATCGTCGAGGTCGGAACCAAGCGCGATACCCAGCAGAGTTCCGCTTTCACCGATGAGGCAGTCACCTTCGGGCACCAACTGGCGCGCGACAGTGATTGATGTAGCAGGGCTGAGCAGAACCGCCGGGCTGCGCATCGCATCGCCCACCAGCAGGTCCGGCTCGGGGCGTTGTCCCTTGGCGTGGGGTAGGTGCACGCCGTCCTGAAACGCCAGGGCCTCGTAGATCGGAGTGTGGCTAAATGCGCCCGCGCGACCGCATACGCCACCAGATTTGAGATCATGAGCGGCACGATAATGTTGTAGTCGCGGGTCAGCTCGAAGATCATCACCACCGACGTGATGGGGCTGCGAACCACACCGGCAAACGTGGTGCCCATCCCGACCAGCGCGTAAGCGCCCGCCGGCGCAGTGGTGGCCGGCAGCCAGCCATGCAGGAGCGAACCGAAGCCTCCGCCCAACATCGCGCCCAGAAAGAGGCTTGGCCCAAAGATACCGCCGGCATTGCCGGAGCTGTAGCAGACCACGGTGGCCGCGAGCTTCAGAACCAGCAAAATGAGCATCTCTTTCCCGCTGAGTTGACCGTGCAGCGCGAGTTCCACCGCGGCGTAGCCCGCGCCGAGCACGTCCGCGCTATAGAGTGCCAGCACACCAGCCGCGAGCCCGCCCGTCGCCGGCTGGAAAGCGAGCGTCCACTTCGGCAGCCGGCGGTACTGTAGCCGCAGCCAAAGCAGCGATGAAGAGAAGAGGACCGATACGCAGCCTCCGGCAATGCCGAGCAGGGCGTAGAAAAGGAACTCCGTGGGATGCATCAGGCTGTAAGGCGGCACGCGGAACAGCGGCGCATCGCCGAGAAACAGGTGCAGCACCATCCATGAGGTCGCCGCGCCGATTACTACCGAGCCGACCAACCGTGCGTTGAGGTCGCCCAGTAATTCCTCCACCGTGAACAACACCGCAGCCATGGGTGTGTTGAAAGCCGCCGCCAGCGCCGCCGCCGCGCCGATGGGCACCAGCGCCTGCACCTCGCGTTTTCCCAGTCCAGCCCTGCGCGCCAGGAACGACGCAACGCCAGCGCCGATCTGCACAGACGGCCCTTCACGGCCCAGCGCGATGCCGCCGCCGAGCGACAGCGAGCAACAGAAGAACTTGCCGATGACGGTCTTCAGGCTGATTTACCCGCCGCCAGCGATGAGCGCAGCCTTGGTTTGCGGAATACCGCTGCCGCGCGCATCGGGAAACACACGCAGGAGCAGATAACCGGCGATCAGCGCGGCGACGGCGGGTGTTAGCGGCCGCATCCACACCGGCATCGCTTTGCCGAACAGCAGCGCGTGCATCCAGTCGGTGAAAGCCAGGAACGCCACGATTGTCGAGCCGACCAGAGCACCTATTAGGAGAGCAAGTGCGAGGTGAGACGGATCCGAAATGATACGACGGAGCCGCTCTTGCCAGGAAACCATCATCTCCATTTAGTTTCGCATCTGAGGAACTCCATTTAGAAACGATCGCGACGCTGCCCACCCTGCAGCCAGCCGACCGACGCCTCTGTTGCCGGCGCGCTCGTGTACGCTCGACAGGTATAACTGCGGGATCGTCGGTAATCCGCCCGGAGGTTGTCCCGAAGCGCCCATCGCGAGAAATAGGTCCTCGCTTGTCCCGAAGCGTTTATCGATTCCCAACGTGAACGGCTCATCGCGCCGGCTGCATGCAATAAACCAGTTCCCAAACTCCAGCTTTTTATCCCGTTTCTCTTCAGTAGTTTTCCCTAAGTTCGCCCAGGCCGCCCGCCTCCCCCGTGCCACCATGCAGTCAGCAGGGCACTGCCTGCCAGCCGTGCCAGGGGCTCCCTGGGTCCACAAAAACGAAAATACCAGACGAACCCATTTTGCGCCGTAACCAAAACAAATGAAATCACTTGTGCCTATCCGCCACGAAGCCGCGTCCGCCCCCATCCGCCCTGCCGCCCTACTGCACCACTTCCCTTCCCACCGCCAGATTCAACTGGCCGGCCGCTGTCAGGTACGCCGCCACCAGATTGATGTACGCCACTTCCGTAGCGCGGTAGTCGCGCTGCGCGTCCAGATAATCCACCAGCGACGCCGCGCCCCGCAGATACGAGAAAGACATCGTGTCCCGAACCCGCGTGGCCGTCGCCAGATAACCATCGGCGCCCAGATACGGTTTCAACAGGTTGGCGGAGCCCGTCAGCGTGAAGTAGGCCGAATCCACATCGCTGAACACCTGCGCCGCCGCCGCATCCTTCTGCCGCTCGGCATGCGCGATATCGATCTCCGTGCGCGCTTTCTCTCCCTGATTGCGGTCGTGGATGCGCAGCGGGATGTTTACGCTGAAACCCATGTAGAGCGGGATGGGCGGATTGCGCGCGAAATTCACGCCGAAGGTGGGGTCCGTCGAACCGTTGGCAACCGCCAGTTTGTGGTCCGTCCGCGACTTCTCGATGGCCTGTACGGCGGCCTTCAAATCCGGCCGCGCGACCTCGGCGACAGTATGGAACTCTTCCAGCCCGAGCACCTGATCCTTAAACTCAAATGGGCCCGCGACGTCGAATTTGTCCACCGGCGTCTGCTCGTTCAGCATCATTCGGAGGGTGATCTTGGCGGTGCGCGCGTTGGTCAGCGCGCCCTGGTAATCGCTCTCGTATTGCACGCGTTGCAGTGTCATGCGGTCCAGGTCCACGCGCGCGATGGCGCCGGATTGAAAGCGGCCGCGGAAGATGGCCAGCTCCTTGCTGTAATAATCCAGGTTCGCCTGCGCCTGCAGCAGCAGTTGCTTGGCCTGCAGCGTCTGCACAAAGGCGTTGCGCAACGTGAAGAGCATGGTACGTTCCAGGTCCAGTTGCTGCGACTCGGCGATAGCGGTGCCTCTTTGCGCGCTGTCCAACCGCAGTTCCCGCTTATGCTGGCGCTCGTGCAGATAATCCATGGTGACGAAGGGCAGCAGCGATGCGATGGGACGGTAGGGGTTGCCGGAAAACGGCTCGAACTGATCCACGCTCATCGTCATGGTTGGATTGGGCTTCAGGTAAGCGGTGGTTTCCTGGGCTTTGGATTCGGAAATGCTCAGTTGCCCGGCCCGCAAGGTGGGGTTGGCGGTTTCAAACCGTGCCTTCACCTGTTCCCACGTCAGGGCGGTCTGTGCCCAGCCCGGCAGCGCGGCGCAGATAACTCCCAGAATCGGGACCATCAATCGTTTTCTCATCCAGCTATCCTCATCCGGTCAAACCTGCAAGGTGTCGCCGTCGCGCGCGGCCAGCGAATACAACACGGGGGAAAGAAAAATCGAAAGCAGCAGGCGCGACGCCAGGCCGGCCACAATCACGATCGCAAACGGCTTCTGCGAATCGCTACCGATGCCCGTGGACATGGCCGCCGGCAGCAGGCCGAAACATGCCACCAGCGCCGTCATCATGATGGGCCGCAAACGCAACAGCGAGGCCTCCAGCGTGGCCGTGTGGATGTCCATGCCTTCCAAGCGCAGCTTGTTGATGAAAGAGTAGAGAATGACGCTGGTCTGCACCGCGACGCCCATCAACGCCACGAAACCCAGCATCGAAGAAACGCTGAAATTGGTGTGCGTCACATAGAGGGCCAGCAGGCCGCCCACCGGTTCGGTGATCAGCACGCTGAAGAAAATGATCAGCGGAAACTTAAAGTTTCCGTAGAGGATAAACAGTATCGTCAGGATCAGCAGCACCGTCAGCGGCAGAATCACCTTCATCTGCTCCTGCGACGCCAGGTATTCCTTGTATTCGCCGCCCCAATCGAATCTGTAGTCGATGGGCAGTGTCACCGCCGCATCCACTTTGCGCCGCGCTTCGCCCACCGCGCTCGCCAGGTCGCGGCCTTCCACGCTGAACTGGATCCCGATGTAGCGCGAATTAGCCTCGCGGTATATGAACGAAGCGCCGTTCTCCACCTTGATCTCGCAGAACTCGCTGAGCGGCAGATATTGCCCTTCGGGGGTGGCAATGAGCAGATTCTTGATGGCGTTTTCGTCGCTGCGATAGGGCGCCTGCATGCGCACCACCAGGTCGAACTGGCGCTCGCCCTGAATCACTTTGGTGGCCGATTCACCGCCCAGGGCGGTATCCACCAGGGCGTTAACGTCACTCACGTTCAAGCCGTAGCGTGCCAATTTGGCGCGATCCGGCGTGATGGTCAGGCTGGGCTGGCCCAACTCCCGCACCACGGTGATTTGGGTGATGCCCGGAATCTTGCTCAGGATGTTCCTGACTTGCGTGGCTTTGTCTTCCAGCGTGGCCAGATTCTGCCCGAAAATCTTCACGGCCAGCGCGCTCTTGAGACCGGTTTCGGCCTCGTCCACGGCGTCTTCGGCCGGCTGTGTGTAATTGAAAATCACCCCCGGAAACGCGGCCAGCTTCTTCTGCACGGCCTCGATCAGTTGCGGCTTGGTCTTCAACTCGCCGCTCCAGGTTTTGTCGGAATAGGGCTTCAGGCCAACAAAAAACTCGTTATTGAAGAAGCCGGTGGGGTCGGTCCCGTCGTCGGGGCGCCCCAATTCGTTGGCGACGGTGGTGACTTGCGGGAAGCTGAGCAAAATCTGCCGGATCTGGGGAGAGAGCTTGGAGGCTTCCTCGAAGGATATTGTGTAGGGCGTGGTGGCGCGGACCCAGAGCGCGCCTTCATCCAGGTGGGGCATGAATTCGCCGCCGATGAAGGGGATGAGCAGCAGCGAACTGCAGAAGATTGCAAAAATCAGTCCCACCGTGACCAGCCGATTGCGCAGACACCAGCCCAGCAAGATCCCGTATCCTTTGCGCACCCACTCATACAACACCATGCGCGGTTCGTGAACTTGCTTGCGCAGGAAAAAGGAGCACAGCACGGGCAACAGCGTCAGCGCGCACAAAAGCGACCCGAGCAGCGCGAACGACATGGTATCCGCCATGGGCTGGAACAATCGTCCCGAAGGCCCGGTGAGAACGTAGATGGGAAGATAGCCGGCGATGATGACGGCGACGGCGTAGAAGATGGGCCGCTCCACGTCGTGCGCGGCGGCGCGGATGACATCCCTCACATTGACGTGCTCTTCGCCGTGGCGCGCCGAGAGTTCGCGGAAGATGTTCTCCACCATGACCACCGCACCATCCACGATGATGCCGAAATCGATGGCGCCGATGGACAGCAGGTTGGCGGGGATATGGCGCCAATCCAGGCAGATGAAAGAGAACATCAAGGCAAACGGAATGGTGATGGCCACAATCAGCGCCGTGCGCACGCTGAACAGGAACACGCCCAGAATCACCAGCACCAGCAGCATGCCGCGCAGCAGATTGTCTTCCACCGTCTTGGTGGTTTCCGCAATCAGGCCCTGGCGGTCGTAGAAGGGTACCACCTTCACGTCGGGCGGCAGGACGTGTTCGTTCAACTCCTTGGTCATGGCCTCGACACGCCGCAGAATCACCTGCGCTTGCTCGCCCACGCGCATCAGGATGACGCCTTCCACGGCCTCATCCTGCTTCATGTACCCGAACTGGCCCAGGCGCGGGGCGTAGCCTATTTCCACCTTGGCGACGTCCTTCACATAGACCGGGATGTGTCCCTTCTGCTGCAAGACGATGTTGCCGATGTCGGCGGTATCCTTTACCAGGCCGAGGCCGCGGATATAGTAAAACTGGCCGCCTTGGGAATAAAAGCCGCCCCCGGCGTTAGAGTTGTTGTTGCTCAGTTGCTGCGAGATCTGCGGTACGGAAAGCCCGTAGGCGAAGAGCTTGTTGGGGTCCAGCAGCACCTGGTACTGCATGGTGGTGCCGCCAAAACCCGAATCGTCGGCCACGCCCTGTATGGAGCGGTAGTGGCGATCCACCACCCAATCTTCAATCACCTTCAAATCCTGCGGTGTGCGGTCCGTGCTTTGCAGAACGTACCGGTAGATCAAACCGCTGGGGCTGAACAGCGGGGAGAGGCTGGGCTGCAACCCGCTCGGCAGCGAAGCGTTGCCGACGCGCTCGAAGGCCTGCTCGCGGACGAAGTACGGGTCCGCGCCATACTCGAAATTCATCTGCACGCTGGAGAGCCCGTAGAGCGAGATGGAGCGCAGGGATTCCAGCTTGGGAATCCCGTTCATTTCGATTTCGATGGGGATGCTGACCAGGCGCTCGATCTCTTCGGCGGCGTGTCCCGGCCATTGGGTGATGATCACCACGTGGGTCGGCGAGAGATCCGGGTAAGCGTCGATGGGCAGCCTCTGGAACGACACCGCGCCCCAGACCATGAGGGCGAGCGAAGCGACCACAATGAGGAACCGCTGCCGCAGGGCGAAGGAGACAAGTTTCGCGATCATTCGATTTGCACCTTATTGAATGCTGCCCGCGAACTGGAGGAACAGACCGCCAGAGGTAACCACGGTTTCCCCGCCTCGCAAACCGCTGGTAATAGCGATCAGCCCGTTCTGCTGGCCGGCGATCGCCACTTGGCGCTGGGCGAATTTTCCGGGCTCCATCTCCACGAAGACGATGGGCTCGTTCTTATCGTCGCGCAGCACAGCGGAAACCGGCACCACGACCGTGTTGCCCTGGGAGCCGGTGTGGATCACCGCATCGACGAACATGTCCTTTTTAAGAATGCCGCCGGGGTTGTGCGTCACGATGCGCACCGGCGTGGTGCGCGTAGTGGGGTCCACAAAGGAGCCGATGTAGGCGACGGTCCCCTGGAAGGCGCGGCCCAGCGATGGATTGGTTTCCTGGACCGCATCGCCGATGCGCACGGTGGGCAGGTCGCTATCGAATATGTGGCCTTGCACCCAGACGGTGGAGATGTCGCTGACCATGAAGCACGCCGTTTGTCCGGCCTGAATCACCTGGCCGGTGGAGACCAGCTTTTGCACGATCACGCCGCTGATGGGCGAGCGCACGGCAAGTTCGGTGGCGATGGCCGTGCCCTGCTGCTCGGCCTGGGCGATCTCTTGCGGCGTGATGCCGAAGATGCGGAGAGCTTGCAGGCTGTTCTGCACGTCGGTCGAGGCGTCGTTGAAATCGGCCTGGCTGCTCTCGTAGTCCTTGAGCGCCACCGCGCCCTTGTCCAGCAACTCTTTCGTGCGGTCCACGATGCGCTTGTTGAGGGCTTCGCGGTTGCGCGCCTTGCGGTAAACGGAGACCGCGGCGGAGATATCGGGACTGCTGACGTAGAGCAGCGGCTCGCCTTGCTTAACGGCGGCTCCGGTATCCACCAGGATGCGCGTGATGGGACCGTTGACCTGCGTGATGGCTGGCGTCGTGTGGTTGGCATCCCAATCCACCGTGCCGGTGGTGTGGACGGCGACGGCCCATGTGGTCTTCCCGACCACGGCGGTTTTCAGATGGCTCAACTGGTCCGCGGTGAGGGTGAACAGCCCTGGTTGTGCGGCTTGGGCGGCCTCGGATTTCGTCTCCGGCTTTTGGGGCGTGCGGCAGGCCGGCTGTGAGACACCCAGCAGCACGCCGAGCAATGCCGGTGCTAGCGTTCGTGTACGAAAGCGCGAAGACTGTACGCGCATGGCTAAGCTTCTCCTATCTCAATTGAAAAATGGCCTCGCCAGCGCCCGCTGGCGCTGTCGAAAGTGCATCAATGGGGAGAGCTAGACAGCCGGTGGCGCGCGTGCGGGGCTGGCGGAGAGTTGGACGTCGTGCGCCGTCGCCACCGCGGCGGCCGGGGTGAGCCAGACTACGGCAAATACGGGTGCTAGCCCCGCCGAAGCGCTGGCTTCCACAAAATGGAGTGGCCCCATGTGGCAGAGGAGGCAGCAATGATCGGAGGAGTGGTGCGATTCAGTCTCCCCGGCCAGCGCGGCAAACTGCGCGACGCCCGTCACGCACAACAGGAGCACGATCAACAGTGCTTTCCGATGGTGGAGGATCTGGAGCATTACAGCAACGGGCTAGCAGTACCTGGATGCCATCCGCAGCTCTAAGGTTACCAGAATCAAGCAGCCGGCCGGAGTCGAGGGCGTGGCCCAGCCCCTCCCCCACTTACCAAGTCCAGCCCAACTCCATCTGATAGGCGCGCGGCGAGACGAAGTGCGTACCGCTGAAGGTGGAAAGGAAATTGTACAGCGCCACCTTGTTGGTGAGGTTTGTGACCGTCAACTTCAGCGTGGTGCGGACTCTCTCGGTGTGGAACAGGTTGTCCGTGCCGGCGCCCAGGTCGAAGAGGTTTCGCGGGGCGATGCGCGGCGGATTGTGGTCGGCATCCCCCTTTCCGGCGGCGGGGATGATCAGGCGGGTGGCCCCGTAGTTTGGCGAAGCGCACGTGCCGATGGCAGCGGCCATTGTGGCGAACTGGTTGCCGCAGTAGAAGCCGATGGCGGCCTGCTGGGCTCCGGTGAGAGCCAGTGCGTCGCTGAGGCTGCGCACCGCACCGGCGGCAAGTCCGCTATCGTAGCGCCAGGTGAAGGCCATCCACGGGCCGTTGTGCGGACGCCGGTAGATCACGTGGCTGGTTTGTTGGAAGGCCTGGTCGTGATCGATGCGGAACGCCGAGGTGTCCAGCGGCGAGTTGAAGATGAGGCCGCCGTTGGAAGGCGCGAAGTAGCGCGACCGGGTGTGGCCCATCGTGGTGTAAGCCTGGAACCCGTGAATGGAAGTGGTGCTGAGGCGCAGGGAAACGCCGTCGATCTTGGACTTCTGCCAGGAGATAGGGAAGACCAGCGGAGTATTCAGCAGCGTACCGAAATCGAAGGCGTTATCGGTGAATTTCCAGAAGTAGTCGGCGTCCAGTTGGAAATGCTTGCTCAGCGATTGCTCCAGGCCCAGGTTGTACTGGTTGCGGTGTCCTGGTTCGATGGGGCGAGCCGCATAAGCGCCGAAGATATTGGTAGCCAGTCCGCCGGCGCCGGTGGAACTGGAGAGAATCAGGTTCTCATTGTACGGGGTTTCCAGGCTGCGGGAATACGCGGCGCGGAACACCGTGCCGGTGCCCTTGAGCAGGTACGAAGCCCCGAGCCTCGGTTCGGCGGCGGTAGCCTTGCTAAGGCCGTCGTAGCGGTCGATGCGCAAGCCGGGAGTGAAGGTCAAGTGGCCAAGCGTGATGGTGTCTTGAATGTAGAAGGCGTACTCTTTCACGTTGGTCCGGCCGGTGAACTGGAAGGGCGAGCCACCGGCGGTGAGGTCGTAGGGCGCGAGGCCCGTTTGATCGGCGGTGAATCCGGGCTGCGTGATGCCGAGCGAAAAGCGCTCGCGCAGGCGCGTCTCCATGAGCTGGGTGCCGATCTTCAGGTTGTGGATCTTGTGGACGTAATTGTAATCCGCGCGTAACCCGTAGTTGGCCAGGCTGCGGTACTCGCCGACCGTGACCGGCGTGTCGGCGAAGGGATTGCGCGAGGGGTCGTAGTAGACCTGGTCGCGGCGCAGGAAGGCATTGACCGTCAGCAGCGCGCCGGCGCCGAAGGTGTGCTGATATCCCGGCGCGATGTTGTAGGTGAGAACTTTCTGGCGCTGGTCCTGATTGGGCTGATCGAGTGTATTG
>JANYJN010000508.1 GCA_025358475.1 Candidatus Solibacter sp. | reverse complement strand
AAGACCGCTCGCCGCATCATCAGGCAACACCCCGGAAGGATGGGCGCCGCGAAGGGCGTGCTGGCCTTGCGCGGCAGCCAGTAGGCGTCCAGATCCGGCCCGGTGAGTTGCAAGCCAAAACCGCAACTGTGCGTCGCCGGCAGATGAGTCACCCCGGGGGCCACCGCCGCCACCTGCCGGTCTTCGACGATCTCGGCCAACGACTGCCACCACAACTTATCCAGCCGGATGTGCCCGTCGGCGAACACCAGAAGGTCGCCCTTGCTGTGGGTGGCGCCGAGATTGCGGGCGCGCGCTACGCCGATGCCGCCCGCCTTGATCGCGCGTGGGAATCCGGCCGTGGAACCATCCGTGGAAGCGTCGTCCACGATGACGATTTCGGAGCGCCCGGGCAGCGTGTCGCGCAGGTTCTCCACGGTGCGGAGCAGCTCCGCGCCTTCGTTGCGGGTGACAACGATGACGCTGATCTTCACGGTATTTTCTCTTCGAGCCAGATATTTCCGGTCAGTTCTCCGAAAGAGAATACCATTCGGCCGGGGGCCACCGAAAGGCCGATCAGCCCGGTGGTGCCGGTCATGCGGCGGAGGGACCGCCGCGCGCGGTGGAAATGGCGCACGGTGAACGCCTCGCCGGTGGGTTGTTTGGTAGAGGCATTCAGGCGCCGCGCCCAGATGCAGCGAAAACCGTCGCGGTCGGAGAGGAAATAAAGCAGCTCTCCGTTGGGGCTCCAGGCCGGCTCCATTTCCTCGTTGCCACCATCGGTAACCGCGATCCATCGCTCGCGCGGCACCGGCAGAGTGCCCTCGAGGGGCACCACAAAGACCTGCGCGGTGGTCATTTTCGTGCGCGCATGGAAGGCCATCCATTTGCCGTCGGGCGAAAAGCGGCCGTCGGTGAGCACACTGCCTGCCGGGCGCTGCGCAACGGTGACGGACGCCTTACGGTCCACGCTGTAGTAGGTCAGGTCTTCGGATTGCGCGGGTTCGTAGGAGATGCGTTTGCCATCGCCGGAGACCGCCATGGTGGTCCCGCAACCCGCGCAAAGGGTTTCCACGGCGCCGCCGTTGCGGGGTACGGAGAACAGGTTGCCGCCGCCATCGGAATAAGCCACGGTGGCGCCATCGCCGGAGATTCGGGGATTGAAAAACCCCAACGGGGAGGTCACCAGGGTGAAGGCTTTTCCGGTGGTCAAATCGCGGACGCGCACCGACCTGGAACCGATTTGCATGCCGAGGTAGACCAGGGACCGGCCATCGGCGGAGAGCGAGGGCGCAAGCGACGAGGGTTCGTCAATGGTGACGGCGGCGAGTTCGCCTTTGGCGATTCCGCGATCGGCGTCGAGCTCCTGGTTCCACACCACAGGCGTCCACGCGAGACTGGAAAACGCCATGCGTCCACGGGCGCCGGCCGACGCCGTGGAGGCGTGCAACTGATACCCGGGGGCTTCGGTGAGGCGCGTGGCGTGGCCTTGCACGCGCCCGCCGGTGAGAGCGATTTCCCAGAGATTGCCGGCGTCGCCAGGGCCGGCGGCGAACACCACGCGCCCGGAGGTACGCCATTCCAGCGGCAGGATATCGGTCAGCCATGCGGTGAATGCCAGCCGCTGTGCGGCCAGCGCCGCGAAGGCCCCGGTCTGCCGCGCCGCCCCCGCCTTTAGCGGGATGGTCCACCAGTCGACGCCGCCGCTCAGGGCGCTGCTGCCGGCGCGGCCCAGCACTAACACTTCATCGCCCGCCGGCGACCAGACCGGGTAGAGCGCGGCGGCCAGGTCGGCGCCGATCTGCCGGGCCTGTCCCCCACCGCTTGGGATCACGTAGACGCGCGCCGTGCCGGGCAGCAGATCGCTACTTTCGCGGCCCTCCCAATAGGCGATCCAGCGGCCATCGGGAGAAAAGCGCGGGCCGTGGCCGCGGGGGGCCATCAGCATGGCGTCGCCGCCCATGGACGGGACCACGTAGACGCCGCCGCCGAAGCGTTCGCTGCGGAAGGCCACGCGCGAGCCGTCAGCGGAAATGGCGGGTTCGCTGTCGTCCGCCTCGTCGGTAGTCAGACGGACCGGGTCGCGCCCGCCGATCTGCTGCACCCAGATATCGAGGTGGCCGGCTTCGTTGCGGTCGCTGGCAAAGGCCAGCAGATTGCCGTCGCGCGAGAGCGCCGGATAGTCGTTGAGCCCGCCCGTATTGGTGACCTGCCGCAGAATCGCGATGGGGGCGGCATCGGGGCGGAACCACCACCAGGTGGCGCCCGAGGCCAGCAACGCAGCGCCCACCGCCAGCCCCATAGCCAGCCGCAGCCGTGGCGCCCGCACCGGTGACGCGGCAACATCGAGATCGGCCAGGGCGGAAGCCAGCAGCATTTTAACATCGCCCATGGATTGCCAGCGCTCGCCGCGTTTCTTGCACAGGCAGATATCGACGATTCGCTCCAGGGCGGGAGCCATCTCCGGGGAAAACTGCCGCGCGGGGGTTGGCTCCTTGGCCAGCACGGCCGCCAGCGTGGCCATTTCGGAATCTCCGCGAAAGGCGCGGCGGGCGGTTATCAGTTCGTAGAGCACGCAGCCGAAGGAAAAAATATCGGAGCGCCAATCCACTTCCCGGCCTTCGGCCTGTTCCGGCGACATGTACGCCACTGTGCCGAGGATCTGGGCGGACAGGGTCAGGGTCTGTGTGCTGTCGGATTCGGAATCGCCGGCGGCGGCCACTTTGGCGATGCCAAAATCCAGAATCTTGGCCAGGCCCCGTTCGGTCACCATGATGTTGCCCGGCTTGAGGTCGCGATGCACGATGCCGGCAGCGTGCGCGGCGGCCATGGCGTCGGCAATCTGTATGGCGATAGGCAGCGTCTCGCGCAACGGCGGCCGGCGCGCCGCGAGTTCGCCGAGCGTGCGGCCTTCCACGCGTTCCATGGCGATGAAATCGACGCCATCGTCGTGGCCGATTTCATAGACAGTGACGATGTTGGGGTGGTTCAATGCGCTGGCTGCCTGCGCTTCGCGCATCAGCCGTCCGCGGCCGGAGGTACCTTCCAATCGATCGGGCGAGAGAACCTTGAGGGCGACAAGGCGATTGAGGCGCGTATCAAGAGCCCGGTAGACCGTCCCCATACCGCCGGAGCCCAACGGTGCCTGGATTTCGTAGTGGCCCAGGCGCCGTCCGGGATTCATCGTCTCCGAAGCGGTCGCACTGCTCATGTGTACTAGGGATTGTACCCCAATAGCTGTGCGGATGTTTACAACTGATTTCCGCACCAGGCGCAATGGGGCCAGCCGGACTGGGTGGTGCGGTGGCAGGTTCGCAGAACGCGTGACTGTGCTGGACACCGCCGCCGCAGCGGGAACAATACACCAGCAGCGGTTCGCGCAGAATGAAGTAGAGGGTGAAGCAGAAGCTTCGGAAAAGACGCAATTTTTCGTGAACCGCGACGAATTTCAGGCTGCCCAGCCCGCAGGGCGGAAGATCGGTAGTCCGGTGCGCCACCACGGGGAGAGCGACCGCCAGCCCGCGGGCTCCTATCTTTCGCCCTTCCGGGCGCTGCGCGCTCGCGTGGTGTCCACGAAATAGATGGACAGATGGTCGACCGGGCAAAGCCGCCTGAAAGACGGATTGGCTGCCCCACTGACTGACTGTCCAGTTGTTTGCTGGACACTACACCAGCGGGTTGGTGGCTTGTCGTGTCCCGGCGGAACTTTGTGCCGCGGGAAGTCTGCAACGCTTCCGGCTTCCTGCTCATCCGTGTAAGTGAGCTAAAATATGTTGTTTAAGCAAGGTAACCGGGTGAAACGCTTCCTCTCGATGTTCGGCTTCGCATGGCTGGCATGGGCCGCCAGCCCGGACCTTGATCGCGCCAATAAACTGTACAATATCACTGAGTTCCAGCAGTCTCTTGAAGTATTACAGGCGGTCACGAACAAGGACGCCGCTGTGTACGAGCTGATAGGCCGCGATTACTACGGGCAGGGCGAGTTCCGGAAGGCAACCGGGGCGCTGGAGCAGGCGGCAATTCTGGCGCCGGGCAATTCCGGAGTCTACCTGTGGCTGGGCCGCTCCTACGGCCGGCGGGCCGAGACATCCAGCGTGTTTACGGCCCCGGGACTCGCCAACAAGGCGCGCCGATTTTTCGAGAGGGCCACACAGCTAAACCCTGCAAATCTAGAGGCGCAGAGCGATCTCTTCGAGTATTACTTAGAGGCTCCTGGCTTCCTGGGCGGCGGCTTAGACAAGGCTTCGGCAACGGCCGTCCAGATCGCCCGCATCAGCCCAGCCGAGGGGCACTCGGCACAAGCCAAATTAGCCGAAAAGCGCAAGGAATTCGGCAGCGCTGAAGCGCAATTGCGACGGGCCTTGGAGATCGCCCCCCAGCAGATCGGACGCTTAATCGATCTGGCCCGGCTGTTGGCGAAGCGGGGCCGTTACCAGGAGGCCGATCTGAGCCTGACGAAGGCGGAGCAGATCGCGCCCAACAGCCCCAAACTGATGTTTGCGAAAGCGGACTTGTATATCAAAGGCAAACGGAATCTTGATATTGCACGCGAACTCCTAAAGCGATACCTTAGCAGTGCATTGACGCCGGAAGACCCCCCGCGGGCGGATGCAGAGAAGCTCCTCAAGCAGGTGCAGGGCAGCTAGGCCCGGCCCATGTTCCTCGCCGAAGCGGTCCGGTTCAGCGCGCAGGCGCTTCGTGCCAGTCCAGTGCGATCTTTGCTGACCGGGCTGGGGATGGCCATTGGCACGGCGTCGGTGATTCTGGTGGTCACCATCTCGCTGACCAGCCGGGATTACATTTTGGAACAGGTGCAAGGCATCGGGTCGAACATCATTTTTGCCTATTACGCCGCGGCTGGGGGCAGCACGGTCTCCGAGGCGGACTACATCAAGATGGAGGATGTGCAGGCAATCCGCCGGGAATTGACTTCCGACATCGTGGCGGCGACCGGTGTGATGTCCGGTTTCAACCGCATTCTGATTGGCGGCAAGGAGCAGGAGGTCAAGGTGATGGGCACCGACCGGGATTACCAGCCGGTGCGCAACATCGTGATCTCTAGCGGTCGTTTTCTGGACGAGGGCGATCTCACACTGCGGACGAAGACAGCGCTGCTCACCGACCAACTGGCGACGCGGATGTTCGGCGGCCGGGCGGCGGCGCTCAGCCAGCCCATCAAACTGCACGGTCTGGAGTTCACGGTGGTCGGCACGTTCCACGAAAAAGTGGAGACTTTCGGGCAGTCGGAAGTCGAGCGGGATACGATACTTATCCCCATTACAGTGATGCGTTACTTTAGCCCAGTGGAGCGCATCGATCCGCTGTACGTGCAGGTGCGCTCACCAGGGGAGGTGGACCGGGTGGCGGCGCGGTTGCAGGAGATCCTGGAGGGGCGGCACCGGACGGGCGCACGCTACCGGGTAGATACGATGACGGCGATGCTGAACGCGGCCCGGAACATTTCGCTGATCCTCTCCCTGGTACTGGTGCTGGTTTCGGCCATCACGCTGTTGATTTCCGGCATCGGCATCATGAACATCATGCTGGTGACGGTGACCGAGCGGACGCGGGAGATTGGGGTGCGGTTGGCGGTGGGGGCCTCGCCCAGGGAGATTTTGCTGCAATTCCTGACGGAGGCGATTCTGGTGAGTCTTTCCGGCGGAGTGATCGGCATTCTGGTGGGGGTGGCGATTCCGCTGAGCGTGCAGTTGTTCGCCGATATCCGGATCCCGATTTCTCCGGCGGCAATCCTGGTGGCATTCGGCGTCTCTTGCCTGGTGGGCCTGGTGTTCGGGATGCTGCCGGCGAACCGCGCGGCGCACTTGCATCCTACCGAAGCGCTGCGCTACGAGTAAAGGGGGAGCCGGGAGGGTCGAAAAACCACGCGCGTGGAGGTATGGCCGGGCTTCCGGCCGGCTGGCAAGCTAAAGCATGCGCCACCTTTTTCATGAAATTTCGCGGGCCGAAGGCCCATTCAAAAAGGATCGAAAAACCACATGCGTGCTTGGTGGGGCGGACCCCCTGGTCCGCGGCCGACGCCCCCGTCGGCCTGTTGGCACCCTGCATGATGCCG
>JANYJN010000438.1 GCA_025358475.1 Candidatus Solibacter sp. | reverse complement strand
AGGGGGATTAGGGCTAGCCCCTTTTCCCGCGTGATGGCCAGCAGCTTATCGATTTCCCGGCGGTGCAGCAACAATTTGCGATTGCGAATGGGCGGGTGGTTCTCGCGGTTGCCGTGGGAGTACTGGCTGATGTGCGCGTTGAGCAGCCAGGCCTCGTTGCCCAGCACGTTGGCGTAGGCTTCCTTGAGTTGGACCTTGCCGTCCTTGGCCGACTTCACCTCGGTGCCAGTGAGCACCATGCCGCATTCGAAGCGCTCCAGCAGGAAATAGTTGTGGAAGGCTTGCCGGTTGTCGCTGAGGATTTTGAGAGTGGAGTCTTTTTTGTCAGCCAAATTGACCTCAACGCGCGGAACCCCAACTGCGTCAATAAGTTTAGATGGTTCCGATCACCGAATCGAACTTCATTTTATCACGAGGCTCTTTCCTGGGGCCGAGAATGCGCCGAAATATGTATCTTTTCAATCGCTTAACGGCGATCATGCTGACCAGTGTGTTGCTCTGCCCCATGCTTCCGCTGGAAGCCAAGACCAAGAAAGGCGACAAGTTCCTGGCCCAGGGGCGGCTCCATGAACAGAAGAAGGAGTGGGACGACGCCCTCGAAAACTACGAAAAAGCGCTGTCCGAAGACCCCGCCGACATCGTATACCAGATGGCGGCTACCAAGGTACACGTCCAGGCCGGCCAGTCTCACATCGACAAGGGAATGAAACTGCGTTCCGCGGGACAACTCGGGGAAGCACTGATCGAATTCCAGAAGGCCTACGCGATCAATCCGGGGTCGGCGGCGGCAGCCCAGGAAATCCGGCGCACCACCGAAATGATCGAGCGGGAACGCAAACGCGTGGAGGAGACGGGGAAAGAATCCACCCCCAAGGAGCGCGCGCTGACGGAGGGTGAACAGGCCAAGAAGGATACCGAAGACCGCATCGCCAGCATTCTCCCGGTTCCCCAGTTGCGGCCCATCGACCCCAGCCCGATTCACCTGCGCATGAACGGTTCCGCCAAACTACTGTTTGAAACCGTCGCCAAGGTGGCCGGTCTCAACGTGCTATGGGACCCGGAATACCAACCGCAGATGAAGGGCAGTGTCCCGGTGGAATTCGAAAACTCCACGCTGGAAGAGGCGCTGGACTATCTGGCGGTGATCACCAAGAGCTACTGGAAGCCACTCTCGGCCAACACCATCTTCATTACCATGGACAACCCCAATAAGCGGCGCGACTATGAAGAGCAGGTGGCTAAAGTCTTCTATCTCTCCAACGTCAGCACGCCGCAGGAACTCCAGGAAATCGTCAACGCGGTGCGCTCGGTGGCCGATATCCAGCGCTTCTTTCCCTACAACGCGCAGAACGCGATCATCGCAAAAGGCAGCGCGGATCAGGTGGCGTTGGCCGAAAAGATTCTGCACGATCTGGATAAGCCCAGGAGCGAAGTGGTGGTGGACATCATCGTGATGGAGGCCAGTTCGATCTATTCGCGGCAACTCACGGCGGCCATCGCTTCCGCCGGCCTGACGGTCCCGGGGAGTTTCACGCCCCGCGGCGGGCTGCAGGTGGTCAACAATCCAGCCATCACTCCCGCCATCACTACGGGCCAGAATGGGACAGCCGTTGTCGGCGCCAACGCGAACGCCAACGCTAACGCCAACGCCAACGCGAACGGCACTCCGACGACCAGTGCTTCCGGCACCGCCGTCCCCCTGTCCAACCTGGGCCGGCTCTCCACGGCGGATTTTTCCACTACCATCCCGAGCGCCCTGCTGCAAGCGGTGTTGAGCGATGCCAATACCAAGGTGCTGCAATCCCCGCAATTGCGGGCCGTGGATAACCTCAAGGCCACGCTGAAGATCGGCGACCGGCAGCCCACCGCCACCGGCAGTTTCCAGCCCGGCATCGGCGGCGTGGGCATCAACCCGCTGGTCAACACGCAGTTCAGCTTCATCGATGTCGGCGTCAACGTGGAGATCACTCCCAGGGTGCACGATAACGGAGATGTCTCGCTCCACGTGGATCTGGACATATCGAGCGTGACCGGGCACGTCAATCTGGGCGGTATCGATCAGCCGATCATCGGTCAACGCAAGGTCTCGCACGATATCCGCATGGCCGACGGCGCGGTGCAACTTCTGGCCGGCCTCACCAAGTACCAGGAGTCCAAGAGCCGAACCGGCATCCCGGGGCTGGCCAACATTCCGATCCTGAACCGACTGTTCACAAGCGAGAGCGTCACCCGCGATCACCAGGAACTGATGATCGCGCTGATCCCGCACGTGGTGCGACGGCCGGAGTACACGGCGGAGAATCTGCGTGGTATTGCGGTGGGCAACCAGCAGTCGGTGCATCTGAGCTATGGGCGCCTACCGGGATCCGCACCCGCGGTGGCTCCCAAGAAGGAAAACCCGCCGGTGGCGGCCGTCAATCCGGCCATGCCGCCGGCCGCTACGCCGCCGATGGGCATACCGGGAGTGAGCGCACCGGGGATAGCTCCGCCCGCTACCGCGCCGCCGACGGGCCTGCCGGGGTTGGCCCCGCCCGCTACCGCGCCGCCGATGGGCGCACCGGGGATGGCTCCAGCGGTGACGGCGCCGGCCGCCGGGGAGCCGGCCAAGCCTGACGCACCCAAGCAGATAGGCAACGCCATAGTCCGTTTCCTGCCCCCCCAGGTGGAGACCAACCCGCAAGGTGTGCTGACGGTGGCCCTCATCATTGAGAACGCCTCCGAGGTCTCTTCGGCGCCGATGCAAGTCAGCTTCGATCCCAAGGTGGTCAAGCTGAACGACGCCGGCCGCGGCGATTTTTTCACTCGCGACGGGCAGATTCCGGTGTTCACCAAGAACATACAGAACGATGCCGGCGCGGCGGCCATGAACCTGAGCCGCCAGCCCAATTCGCCGGGCGTGTCCGGTTCCGGAGTGCTCACCACGCTGATTTTCCAAGCCGTCGCCAAGGGCTCCACCACCGTGACCGTTCCCAATCTCACGGTACGCAACGCCCAGGGGCAGGTGGTTTTCTCCGGCAGCCCGCAAGTGACGATTAACGTAAAGTAGTATGCGTAGTATGCGCCGCAAGAATCAGAGAGGACTGACGTTGGTGGAGTTGATCGTGGCATTCACGATCATGCTGATTCTCACCTCCATGGCCGTGCCGATGGCCCGCTCCCGGGTACGCGCGGCACGCGAGCGGGAGCTGCGTTACGCTCTGCGCGAGGTGCGTTCGGCCCTCGATAAGTACAAGGACTATGCCGATCTGGGCTACCTGGGCCCCCAGAAACTCGGCACCAACAACTGGCCCGAGACTCTGGACATCCTGGTGGAAGGCGTGAAGCTGCCTGGTCCGGACGGCAAGAAGATGCGCTTCCTGCGCCGCGTCCCGCCGGACCCATTTACCGGGAAAGCCGAATGGGGCATGCGCAGCGACCAGGACGACCCCAAGAGCCAGAGCTGGGGCGGCCAGTGCGTATTCGACGTGTACAGCAAGACACAGGAAAAGGCATCCGATGGAAAGCCCTATGCGGAATGGTAGACCGGTGAACGGATGCGCCCGGCGCGTCATGACGAGGCTGCGCGGGTTCACTTTCGTCGAGATGATGGTGGTGATCACGATCATGGTGATCCTGATCTCCATGGCAATTCCCATTTACAATCGCTCTATCATCCGCGCCAAGGAAAGCGTGCTCAAGAACAACCTGTTCACGATGCGCACCGTGATCGATAACTACTCTTACGATAAGGGGAAGGCTCCGCAGAACCTGCAGGATCTGGTTACCGAGGGCTACTTGCAAAAAATGCCCGTCGACCCGATGACGGGAAATAATCAGGGCTGGCGCATAGTGATGGAAGACGCCAGCCAGAGTATTTCCCAATCCGAGCCCGGTATCTTCGACGTGCACAGCGGCTCCGACAAAATGAGTCTGGACGGAACGGCATATGCAGAATGGTGACGTTCCCATTCCTGCTACCCTAATGTTTTCATGAAGCAATTTTTAGCGGCAGCCGCGGCGCTGATGTTGGCGGGGTGCGGCTATGTGGGCGATCCCCACCCCCCGCTCGCAAATATCCCTCCGCGGGTGAGCGATCTGGCGGCGCTGCAACGCGGCGGCAATATCATCGTCCAGTTCACCGTTCCCGCCCTGACCACCGAGGGCCACCCCATTCCTCCGCCCCTCAAGCTTGATCTGCGCGCCGGTACGGCGGACCAGTTCGAGGAAAACCAATGGGCCGCCGGCGCCCGGCAACTGCCCCCGGGTGCGGTGGCCAATGGCATCGCCCGCTACCAGGTCCCGGCAGCCGATTGGACGGGCAAGGAAGTGATTTTCGGCGTGCGGACGGTGGCCGGCAACGGCAAGCAGTCCTCCTGGTCGAATTTGGTGGTGGTGCCGGTGGTCACGCCACCACAGAAGCCCGGCGGCATCGCTCCCGCCGTCACCGCGCAGGGCGTGCGGCTGACCTGGCAAGGGCGCGGCGCCGGCTTTCGCGTCTTCCGCAAGACCGGCGACGGTGGTTACGCGGCGGTGGGCAACGTGCAATCGCCGGAGTGGATCGACACGGCCACCGAATTCGGACAGCGCTACACCTATCTGGTGCAGGCCATCGTCAAACTGGACGATCGCAGGGAGGCGGAAAGCGAGTTGTCGGAGGAAGCCTCCATCGTTCCGCGCGACATTTTCCCGCCCGCCGCTCCCCAGGGAGTGCAGGGTTCCAGCGCCCCCAATTCCATCGAGCTCAACTGGGAACGCAACATGGAAGAGGATTTGAACGGCTACCGGGTATATCGCGGCGAGGGGAACGGGGCGCTGGAGAAAATCGCCGACGTCACGGCTGTGCCCAGCTATTCGGATCGCAAGGTGGAACACGGCAAGACCTA
>JANYJN010000385.1 GCA_025358475.1 Candidatus Solibacter sp. | reverse complement strand
GCCGTGCAAGCTCAGGCGATACCGAATGTTTGTGCCGGCTGCTATTCGAACGGGACCGGGCGTGAGAATGCGAAATCCAAGCCACGACGGCGTCAGTTCCGCCAAGTTGCCTGCGTCGGAAAAGAATGCGAAGACCTCTTCGAGCGGGCGGGGGATCCACTGCTGGCGCCGCAAGGTGTGAAATCGGGTCATTCAGCGCGCCTCCCGCGTACTGGTCCCGGTGAGTTCGGCGGATTCCAACTCGCCTCTACCTTCACGCCAGGGTTCATTGAACAGCACCCTTGGAGTATGATTCTTGGTCACCAGGAGTTGGAAGTCGCCGATGTGGCGCTCTAGAAACGCCCCCTCGCAGTAGGCCAGATAGTAGTCCCACATGCGAACGAAGCGGACGTCGAAGCCCAAAGCCCGGACTTCGTCAGCGGAATCGTGAAACTGTTTCCGCCACGTTGCCAGCGTGCGTGCGTAGTGGGTGCCGATGTCCTCCGCGTGGTAGAGCCCGAGAGAAGTCGCACGAGCCAGGGAACGCAGGATCTCGCTCACCGACGCCAGTTCGGATCCTGGGAAGATGTATTTTTGGATCCAGTCGCTGCGCCGGTGGTAGGCGGGGAAGGCCTGTTCGTTGATCGTTATGGTTTGCATCAGCATGCTGCCATCGGGGCGCAGCAGGCGGTCGCAGGCCCGGAAGAACTGGTCGTAGTAATGCAAACCCACGGCCTCAAACATCTCGATGCTGACAATCTTGTCGTACTGGCCGCGGAGGTTGCGGTAGTCCTCCTGTAGCAACTGGATGCGCTCTTTCTCAGGGATGGAATCGAAGCGTTCTCGCGCATATTCATACTGCCGGCGGCTGATCGTCGTGGTCGTCACCCGGCATCCGTAGTGCCTTACGGCGTGCTCCGCAAACCCGCCCCACCCAGTGCCGATTTCGAGCACGTGGTCTTCTGGCCCCAGCCGCAATTTCCGGCAGATTGTGTCCAGCTTGTGGAACTGCGCGGCTTCAAGCGAGGCATCCTCGGCTTCGTAGTAGGCACAGGAGTACATCATGTTCCGGTCCAGGAAGAGCCGGAAGAAATCGTTGCTCAGGTCGTAATGTGCCTGGATGTTGCGCCGGCTGCCCGCGATGGAGTTCCCGCGCATGCGGTGGCGCAGTGCGTCAAAAAGCCGGCTGCAAGCACTCAGCAACCGGTTGCTGTTCTCCATACGGGCGAGGTTCCGTACCGCCAGCCGGACCACCGGGACCAGGTCCGGCGAGGACCAGTCTCCCTCCATCCAGGATTCACCAAGCCCCACATCGCCCCCGAACACCGCGCGATGGAAAAAGCGGTCGTCGTGTACCACCACCGTGGCGCGCAGCGAGCCGCCCGATTCGCCGAACTTCATGGTGCGGCCATTGGAAATCAATTCCAGCGAGCCCCCTCGCAACCGCTCCAGGCTTCGCAGGAAGAGGCTCTTAGCGAACGATGTCAGTAGTGGGCTCATGGTTATCCTTTTGGTGGCGGGCCGGGTGCGTGAACAGCGGGACCTTCTTGCCGTACAGTCTCAGGGCTTCCCAGTGGATGGCGGCGATGACCTTGGCCGTCAGCCAAGGGAACCGGAGCAAGGCCCGGTGGAGCGAAGCGGCGCTCCAGGGCTCGCGCCGCAAACGAAGCGTGGCGTCGAATGAGGAGCGCTCGCCCTCCAGCGTATTCATGTGGGCAATTAGCTGCTTGCCCGGCGGTGGCAATACAAACCGGTAATCGAGTTGCATCGGCATGAAAGGCGAAACGTGCATCGCCTTTGGACAGCGGTAAATGCGCGACTCAGGCGACGAGATCTGGTTGGCGCCGGAAAGCCAGTAATTGTGAGTCTCTCCGAAGGTGCTGTTGACTTCCGCCAGGATGATATCCAGCCGGCCATCCTTGGTGTAGCAGTAGAAAAGCGAGATGGGGTTGAAGCTATATCCCAGGTAGCGCAGGTGGGTCAGGAGGAAGATGGGCCCATCCGCCACCCGGATTCCCTGCCCCGCGGCGTCGGCCACCAGTCTCTGGCGTAGCGGTAACGCGGGGTTTCCGAAATGGTCCCGCTCGTGGAAGCTCGCCCAATTGAAGCGGTTGTAACTGGTGAACGGCGAGACCCTCATCAGCTCGGGAATATGGTCCACATCCAGAAATGTCATGAACAGCGGATAGGTGAACTCGTGCCGTGCGGGCTCGCGCCTGCGGTGCCT
>JANYJN010000376.1 GCA_025358475.1 Candidatus Solibacter sp. | reverse complement strand
GATCAAGGCGTCCAGCGGGCCGGTCTCATCGAGCAACTCCATGGCGGCCGTGCCCTGGCCGGCCATAATCATGGGGTGATCGAAGGGCGGCACGAGGGTGGCTCCCGTCTCCTTGAGGATGCTCTGGGCAATGGCTTCGCGGCTGTCCTTAAACCGGTTATAGGTGACGATGCGGGCTCCGTGGGCGCGCGTGGCTTCCATTTTGGACTGCGGCGCGTCCTCCGGCATCACGATGGTGGAAGCCACGCCAACATATTTGGCGGCGATGGCGGTGGCCTGCGCGTGATTGCCGGAGGAGTAGGCGACCACGCCCCGCGCCAGCGCTTCCCTGGAGAGCGATAGCACCAAGTTGGCGGCGCCGCGGATCTTGAAGGCTCCGCCGCGCTGCAGGTTTTCGCACTTGAAGAACACGCGGGTACCGGCGGCGTCGTCGAACCCGGCGGAAGTCAACACGGGCGTGCGGCGCGCCAACGGGCGGATCCGCACGGCGGCGGCGCGCACATCGTCGGGCTGAATGGCAAGAGGCATCCCTTTGAGTCTACGCCCGGTTTGCTCCCAGGTTTGCACACCTGGTTTGCACACTTGGCCTGCCCCACGTGATGCTAGCCTGAAATGTGCTGCAGAAATTGCTAACGGAACAGCTTAACCCGGCCTCTGCGTCGATCGACACGCTACCCACGGAGCAGGCCCTGCGCATCATCAACGCGGAGGATCAACGGGTGGCGACGGCGGTAGAGCGCGAGATCCCGGCGATCGCGCGGGCGGTGGACGCGATTGTGGCGGCGCTGGAGAATGGCGGCCGGGTGTTCTATCTTGGCGCCGGAACCAGTGGGCGCCTCGGCGTGCTGGACGCGTCGGAGATCCCGCCCACGTTTTCCGCGCCGCCCGACATGGTGCAGGGCATCATGGCCGGCGGGGAATCGGCACTGAGCCGCGCCACGGAAACCACCGAGGACGATCCGGCCGTCGGCGTGCGCGATCTTTCCGCACGCGGCTTCACGGCAAAGGACGTGCTGGTAGGAATCGCGGCCAGCGGGAGAACGCCTTACGTGCTGGGAGCGGTGGCGGAAGCCAGGCGGCTGGGGGCTGTGACGGTGGGAATCTGCTGCACACCCGATGCGGAGCTTTCGCGCGCGGTGGATTTTGCGATTGCGCCGCTGGTGGGGCCGGAGATCCTCGCCGGCAGCACTCGCATGAAAGCGGGCACGGCGCAGAAGCTGGTATTGAACATGCTCTCCACGGCGACGTTTATCCGGTTGGGCTACGTTTACGGCAACCTGATGGTCAACGTCCAGCCGAAGAACGAGAAACTTGTGGATCGCGCGCGGCGGATTGTCGGGCGAGCAACCGGTGTTTCTCCAGAGCGCGCCATCGAACTGCTGGCGGAGAGCGGGATGAGCGTTCGCACGGCCATCGTGATGGGGAAGATTGGCATCGCAAAGGAAGAGGCGGAGCGGCGACTGGCGGCATCGGGCGGACGCGTCCGGCAGGCGCTGGGCGAACTTCGCACAGGATAAAAGGTTTCCCACGATAGACTGATAGATTATGGATAAATTCGTGATCACGGGCGGAGCCGCGCTTCGGGGAGAAATCCCTACCAACGGCTCGAAGAACTCGGCGCTGCCGGCGCTGGCGGCGGGGCTGTTGACCGACGAAGCGGTCACCCTGCACCGCGTGCCCCGCGTGCGCGATATCCGCACCATGGAGCGCCTGCTGGTGGATATCGGCACCATGGTGGACGTGGATGGCGAAACGGTGTGCTTGCGGACGGAACGCATCTTGAGCCCGGAGGCGCCCTACGAACTGGTCAAGACGATGCGCGCGTCCAGCCTGGTGCTGGGACCCCTGGTGGCACGCTCCGGCCGGGCGCGCGTTTCCCTCCCTGGCGGGTGCGCCATCGGCGCGCGGCCCATCAATCTGCACATCTTTGGCCTGGAGCAGTTGGGCGCCACCATCAATCAGGCGCACGGTTACATTGAGGCCGTGGCGCCGGATGGGTTGCGCGGCGCTATCGTGAACTTCGAGCGGATCACGGTCACCGGCACCGAAGACCTGATGATGGCGGCGGTGCTGGCCAGGGGCGAAACCGTGTTGCGCAATGCCGCCCGCGAACCGGAAGTGGTGGATCTGGCGAACCTGCTGATCAAGATGGGCGCCAATATCGAGGGCGCCGGCACGTCCACCATCCGCATACAGGGCGTGGAGCGGCTGCACGGCGCGGAGCACACGATTATCGCCGACCGCATCGAGGCGGGCACGTTCCTGGTGGCGGGCGCGATTACCGGCGGCGATCTCACGGTGACGCGGTGCAATCCGGAGCACGTGGGCGCGCTGGTGTCCAAGCTGCAACAATGCGGGGTGGAAGTGACACAGCCGGATGCCGCTTCGTTGCGCGTCCAGGGGACGGGACGGCTGCGCAGCGTCGATATGACCACCGAGGAATACCCCGGCTTCGCCACCGACTTGCAGGCGCAGTACATGGCGCTGATGACGCAGGCGGAGGGCATCGCGATTATCGTGGAGACGATTTTCGAGAACCGCTTCATGCACGCGCAGGAACTGGCGCGCATGGGCGCCAATATACGGCTCGACGGCAAACAGGCGATCGTCGCCGGACCGCACGCGTTGACGGGCGCCGGCGTGATCGCAAGCGACTTGCGGGCGAGCGCGTCGCTGGTGCTGGGCGCGCTGGTGGCGAAGGGGGAAACGGTGATCGATCGCGTGTACCACATCGACCGCGGTTATGAGAGAATCGAGGCGAAACTGGCCGGCGTGGGAGCCAAGATCCGGCGCGTTGAGTAAAGACCGATGGCACACAATCCGGAATTTCTGAAGCTAGTGAACGACGCCAAGACGCGCGTCCAGGAGATGGACCTGGCGGGGTATCTGAAGATGCACATGGCAGGCGAGGCGCACGTCCTGGTGGACACGCGCGAGGAGAGCGAGTGGGCCGCCGGGCACGTCGCGGGCGCGGTGCACCTGGGCAAGGGCATCATCGAGCGCGATATCGAGACCAAGGTGCCCGATAAGGCGACCAAGCTGGTGTTGTA
>JANYJN010000365.1 GCA_025358475.1 Candidatus Solibacter sp. | reverse complement strand
TGGCAGCGGCCCCGCTCCCACATGCGCATCGTGGTGGAGACCCCGGCGATCCTGGCCGTCGCCTTCGATGTCCCGGTGGCGGAGTTTCACACGGCCCGGAGCCTGCTGCGCCGCGAAGGATTCAACCGCCTCGGTCCGGCACCCCTGGCGCCCGATTTCGACGCCGATCTCGCCGTCGCCAACCTCGCCGCGCATCCCAATCTTGAACTCGGCCTGGCGCTTCTCGATCAGACCGTGCTCGCCGGGCTCGGCAACGTCTTCAAATCCGAAGTCGCCTTCGCTTGCGGCCTCAACCCGTTCCGCAAAATCGCCACGCTCACCGGGGAGCAACTCGCCGATCTCGCCGCCACGGCCCGCAAATTCCTGCTGGTCAACGTGACCGAGTCCTCCGGCCACCACCGCCGCACCACCGGCCGCACCGGTCGCGAGGAACACCTCTGGGTCTATAAGCGCGAAGGCCAACCCTGCCGCCGCTGCGCCACCCCCATCCGCGCCCAAAAGCACACCGCCGACGGCCGCATCAGCTTCTGGTGCCCGGTCTGTCAGCCGTAAGACAGGCCTCCCGGCCTGTCTATGCGGAGCGGAACTCGCACACACCCCGCTCCCTCACCATCTGTAAGAAAATGCCCTTCGCAGGCGAAGGCGCCTGCCAGTGCCCGCCTGCGGGCGCATTCTTTTACGACTCTTCCCGCTCAGGCGCTCTTGCGCCTTCTGTCGGCGAACTTCTCGCGAAACTTCTTCAACTTGGGCGCCACCACGAATGAGCAATATCCCTGCCCCGGATTCTTGACGAAATACTCCTGATGGTATTCCTCTGCCTCGTAGAACGTGGCCACCGGCCGCACCTCAGTGACAATCCGCTTGCCCGGGATGCCCCCGCCATCCAATTCCGCGATCAGTTGGTGCGCCATCTCCGCCTGCTGCTCGCTGTGCGTGAAGATCACCGAGCGGTACTGCGTGCCCGCGTCGTTACCCTGGCGATCCATTGAGGTGGGGTCGTGGATGGCGAAGAACACTTCCAGGATCTCGCGATAGGAAGTCACTTCCGGATCGAAAGTGACTTGCACCACTTCCACGTGCCCGGTCTTGCCGGTGCACACGGCGTGATAATCCGGGTTGGCTACGCGCCCGCCCATGTAGCCGGACTCCACCGAGCTCACGCCTTCCATTTCGTCGTACACCGCTTCCAAACACCAGAAGCAGCCCCCTCCGAGCGTTGCAGTTTCCATATCTCCACTGTACCAGTGGCGCGGACGCGCGAAGGGGCATTGACTTGCACCGTGAAATGCCACACGATTGAGACAAACCAGGAGGCAGAGATGGACAGATTGGTGATCAGAAGCAAAGAGCATCAGCAGGAGCTATCCGGGATTGGCGCGCGCGAAAGCGAAATGGACGTCAAGGACACCATTGGACAACGGATCGACAGCAAGGGGACCAAATTGGAAGACCTCGCGGGAACCGGCGAAGGGGATTCGCCCGGCGGTTAAGCGTGCCATAAGATCGCTCCCTCACGGTCGCGGCTCGGATGGAACCCGCGACCGTAAGGGAGCGATTTCCACGAAGACACGTCAGCCCTAATACAACAGATACCGCGCGCGCATCCCGGCGAACGCACTCACCGCCTCCTGAAAAGATTCCTGTATGACGCGCGGGTCCTCCGCGGCTTGGATGCGGCGGATGACATCGTCGCTGCCCAGCAGCCGTTTGCCTCCGCTGAAATCCACCTTCCCCGGATACAGCTTCTGGATTCCCACGGCGAGTTCCATCCCCAGCCTTGTAGCGTCGAGCAGCTCGCGATTGGTCACCACAAAGCGCACCCCTTCCACTTTGACGCCTTTGAAAACAGATTCCGTGGGCGTGAAACTGGTGGCGTAAACGCGCACCCCGGGGATCTCGCGCTGGTTGAGCAGCCCGGCCAGTTCGCGTCCACCGATAAAATCTGCGCCGATCTGTTCGAACGGCGCGTCGGTGCCGCGGCCCACCGAGAGATTTTTCGAGTATTCCATCAGGGCGATGCCCGGATAGAGCATCGCCGCGTTGAGGCTGCGCATATTGGGCGAGGGGTTGATCCAGACCAGATTGGTGGCATCGAACCAGTCGCCGCGCTCCCAGTCCTGCATGGGAACCACGGTGAGGTTGGCCCCAATCTGGTTCTCCCCGTTGAACATTTTCGCCAGTTCGCCCATCGTCATGCCGTGGCGCACCGGTTCGCCCGCCATGTAGCCCACGAAGCTCCGGTTGGCCGGGTCCATCATGGGGCCTTCCATGCGCGTGCCCGTGATTGGGTTAGGGCGGTCCAGAACATAGTAGGGAATGCCGGCCTTGGCTGCCGCTTCCAGGGCATACGCCATGGTGGTCTCATACGTATAGAAGCGCACGCCGGCGTCGTGCATATCGAACACCAGCACGTCGATGCCGCTCAACATCTCTGGCGTCGGGCGCTCGGTGGCGCCAAAGAGGCTGAATACCTTGATGCCCGTGGCCGGGTCGGTGGCGTCCTGAATGCCGGGGCGATCTTCCTTGCCCAGGAAGCCATGCTCCGGCGAGAAGATGGCCGTGATGTTCACCCCGGCCTCGCGCATCGCGTCGATATTGCGCCGGCCCTGCCGGTCAAGTCCCGTGTGGTTGGTGATCAGGCCGATGCGCTTGCCCGCGAACGGTTGAAATCTCAGACCCTCCAGCACATCCAGGCCGGTCAGGGTGGCGCCGTTGCGCCCCACCTGGCGGCGCACGCCGGGGCCGGCGAGATTGTCGTTGTATCCCGTGAGAGTCACGCGCTGCGCGCGCAATCCCACGTTGGCCGCCACAATGGTCGCCACCTTGGCGCGCACCGGCGTCAGCGCGGGACGCAGATTGGGATGCACGCTGTTGGCCAGCAAAATCACGTAGGTCTGCGTCAGCGGGTCGATCCACAGCGACGTGCCCGTGAACCCGGTGTGCCCATAGCTGCCGATGGGGAAGAGCTCCCCGCGATTGCCCGAGTGCGGCGAATCCACATCCCAGCCGAGACCGCGCAGGATGGGCTGGTCGGGCGGCGTCTGCGGCTCGATGAACTTGGCCACGGTCAGCGGCCCGAACAGGCGTACGCCATCCAGTTCGCCCCCGTTGAGCATCATCTGGGCGAAGCGCGATAGATCGTCAGCCGTGGAGAATAACCCCGCGTGACCGGCCACGCCGCCCATGTTGCGCGCCGTCGGATCGTGCACCACGCCGCGCAGCGGTGGCCCTGTCTTCACCGGCCAGCGCTCCGTCGGCGCAATCCGCGGCACTAGCGAAGCGGGCGGCTGGAACATGCTCTCCGTCATGCCGATGGGCAGGAAGATATTCTCCCGCGCATATTCGGGCAGCATCTTGCCGCTGAGCCGGTGCACCAGTTCGCCCAGCAAGATGAAATTGATGTCGCTGTACACGTAGCGCACTCCGGGAGGCTCGGCCACCTTGAAGGTGCAGGCCAGTTGGATGCCGGTGTCGTAACCGGTCCACGGGGCAGTCAGCGGCACGTCGGGTTGCAACCCGGAGAAGTGCGTGAACAGATGACGCAGCGTGATCTCGCTCTTGCCGCCCTGAAACTCGGGGATATAGTCGGTGATCTTGTCGTTGAGACGGAAGCGGCCCTCCTCAAAAAGCTTCATCAGTGAGGATGTGGTGGCCACCACTTTGGTGAGCGAGGCGCAATCGAAGATGGTGTCAAGCGTCATCGCCTCGGGTCGCGGCACTAGCGCGCGCTTGCCGTAGGCCTTGCGGTAGACCACCTTGCCCTCATGCCCCACCAGCAGCACGGCGCCGGGCATGCGGCCTTGCTCGATGGCTTGATCGATCACCCGGTCCAGCGCCGCCGCCCCCGGAAAAGTCTGCGCGGACAAAGTTGTGGCGCTGAGCGCGGCCCACCAGAAGAGATTCATAAAGTCCATGATAGCTGGAACGGTGGGCGAACTCCG
>JANYJN010000338.1 GCA_025358475.1 Candidatus Solibacter sp. | reverse complement strand
GGCAGGGAATTGTCGAAGCCCGTTCCGCTGGACCCGTAATCGCCGAAGGCCGCTACCGTGGGCAGCCGCTCCAGTTTGGTGGCGCTCGCCGATAGGCGCGCGGTGGCTTCGCGCTCCTGCTGCGCTTCCAGATCGGGCCGTTCTTTCATCGCCTTCGCCTTCGCCTGTTCCATCGTCACCGCGTCCACCGGGACGTATTGCAGTTTGTCTGTCAACACCAGTTCGGTATCCAGGCGCAGCCCGACGCCGCGCAGCAGTTGCAGGCCCGCCGCGCGCCGCGCGTTCTCCGCCACCAGCAGCCGCTGCCGGTCGTTGGCCAGTTGCACGCGCGCCCGCGTGATCTCAATGCCCGTGCCCGTGCCCGCCGCCTTCTGATTCTCCGCTTGTTTCAGCACCGCTTCGGAAAGCGCCCCGTTGGCCTTCGCCGCCTCCACGTCCGCGTCCGCCCGCACCGCCGCCAGATAGGCGCGCGCTACCTGCGCAGCCACCTGTTCGGCGCTGCCATTGACGTCCGACCTGGCCGCGCTCACCCCCACCTTCGACGCCTGGAAGCGCCGGATGGAACTGAAATCGAAGACGCTCTGCGACGCCGAAACGCGTGCGTCCATGTTGGTGAACGGACCCACGAACGAGGGGAAGTGGAAGCCCGGGACCGGTACCGTGAGCTGAATTCCCTGGGCCGCCAGATTGCGGGTCAGATTCTGATCCGTGAATGCCGCCGAGAGATCCGGCAGTAGGGCGGCGCGCGCCTGCCCGCTTCGCGATTCGGCCTGCTTCAGCGCCTCTCCCGTTAGCCGCACCCGCGTGTTCCCTTCCGGCGAGACCGCCAGTTGCACCGCGCGCTTTAGACTCAATTCCACTGGCGCCGCCGCCAGCACCGCCGTGAACGGCAATACCCAAACCAATCGCATCTACTTCTCCTCTCCCGCCGTTGCGGCGGCGCGAAAGCCCGCACCCAGGAATGTCACCAGCCGCTTCATGCGCGGCTCCAGGTCCGCCGGATCCCCCGCCATCCGCGGAAAGATCGGAACGCCGCACACCGCGTGCGCCATCGCGCCCACCGTGAAATGGATCCGCCACATCAGTTCTTCCTGCGGCAACTCGGGTGTCGCTCGCCGCAGAGCGTTCACGAAACGCAGACCCGCGGCCTGGAAATGTCTCTCCACAATCCGCGGCATCATTCCTTCCGTGAGCATCCGCCCAATCAGGCGCACGAACTCCGGGCTACGGCGGGCCATCTCCGCTGCCGGGATAAAAAAGGATTCCAGCACCTTCTCCACATCCAGAGGACCGCTGCCCGCTTCCGCCTCGACGCGGTCCAACCGCGCGAGGCGGGCCTCGTTCACCGGTACCGCCTTGCGTACCACTACGGCATCCAACAACTCTTCTTTGGAACCGAAGTGGTAGTGTACCGCGGCTAGGTTAACCCCTGCTGCTGCAATCACTTGGCGCAACGAAGTGGCAGCGTAACCCTGCTCTCCGATGAGTCGCTCGGCCGCGTCCAAAATTTTTTCCTTAGTGTCGTTCATTCGTATGATTAATACAGACGATTAAATCATACGATTGTTACTCTGGTCCTGTCAAGCGTTTTCGGTGAAAAGCCGCACACACGTACTGAAACGCCCGGCCGGGGTCCGTCACCAGTCTTCGGAACGTGAATTGCTCTAGGAAAACCGACTGCTTGGAGGTTAGAACCATGATGAACTTTATTCGCTCCGCCTGGTGCAAGAGTATGCACAAGGAAACTATGTGGCCCATGCATGGCAAGTACATTTGTCCGCGTTGCCTGCTCGAGTACCCGGTGCCCTGGGAAACTCTGGCGATTGCGCCCCACTACGCCGACGTTTCCTTGCGCCCCGCCACTGAGGCAGTCGCCTACGCCGCGGAGCACCGCCTCGCCTAGCAATGTTCGCTTGGCAATTAAGAACGGGCCTCCTGGCCTGTGCATGTTCCTCAAGATTGCCTTGAGCACTTAGAGTGGTGTGGGCCGAAGTCCGGTCCCTTTGAGGCGAAGCCAATCCACACTGGGACGATGAACCGCACATGACCGCAAGAGTCCCCTGAGTAAGCTCGCTTCAGGCAAGATTGCAGCCCCCTGGTCAAGGGAGTACTCGTTATTCTACTTGCCGCAGACCACTATTCGTTCTCCAACACGGAAGGGCCGGCTCCCGAATTATAAATCCGAGGGCCGGCCCAAACCCCTAACCACTGTCACGAATCGGACGGTTACCCCGTTTAGAACGCGAGTTTCAGCGCCAACTGGATTTGGCGCGGAGGATACGCGCTCGACACCGTACCGTAGGCGGTGCTGGTGATGGTGGTATTTAACCCGCTGAAGTTGGCCACGTTCGGGGCGTTGTAGAAATCCGCCTGGAACCGCAGGTTGACCCGCTCGGTGAGCTTGAAGTGCTTGGCCACCGAGAGATCGTAAGACTGCAAGCCGGGCGCCTGCACGATGTTAATGCCAGAGTTGCCCCAGTCGCCGTTGGAAGCGGCGGCGAAGGCGGCCTTATTCAGCCAGTTATTGATATTCTTTTCGGACTGGGCGTAGATATCGCCGCCGAGGTAATTGGCGCGGCGCGTGGTGGTGGAGGTGTTGCCATTCACGGTGGAATAGGGGCCGGTCTGCAGGCGGATCACGCCGGAGACCTGCCAATTTCCGGCGATGGTGCGCAGGATGGCGTTCGCGTTGCGCAGCTTTGGCATCTCCCAGGTGAACGTCGTGACGAAGGCGTGGCGGCGGTCAAAGGAAGTGGGCCCGTAGTTGAAGTGGCGGTTCCGGTAGTTCTCGGAGTTATCGCCTTGGCCGGAAGCATCCGCCAGCGCTTTGGACCATGTGTAGCTGGCCGTGAACAGTACGTTGCCGGCGCGCTTGGAGACAAAGCTCTGGAGCGAATAGTAATTCGAAGTGGCGTCGCTATTATACTGCTGCACCGAGGTGTAGCCAGGATAAGGGTTGGAGTAGATGGTGCTGTACGAGGGGTTCGCCGCTACCGCTTTAAGGTCGGGGAAGTTGATATTGGGTTGGCGGAGAAGGTGCCGGCCCAGCCCGGCAACGCCGGAGACTTCGACGAAGAGATTTCGCGGTAACTGGCGCTGCACGCCGAGGCTCATCTGCTCTACGTACGCCGCCTTCAGATTGGGGTCGATGGCGGTGATGTTGCCGACGGGGAGGGTATTGGCGGCGACTCCGCCCGCGGGGTTGGAGAGATTGCCGTTATCGAACTCGGTGAGCGCGAGGATGGGAGGCAGGTTCACTTGCGAGAAGGTTACATTGCCTTCAGGACGGTTGTAGAACATGCCGAAGCCGCCGCGGATCACGGTCTTTTCATCGAAGGAATAGGCAAAGCCGGCGCGCGGGCCAAAGGTGTGTTCGGCATTGTACCCGCCGCGCGGCGCTCCGGTGGGAATCGATTGGAAGAAGGGAGTGGTGGAGCCCGGGACGCGTCCCTGCTGGTTCGCCGGTACACTGTCGCCCATGCGAATCAGGCCGTTGTAGGCATTGCCGGATCCGGGAATGAGGGTGCCGGCTGTGGTCATGGTAACTGCCTTCGAGCGGTCGTACAGGGCGGGCACAAAGTTCGCCATATTGTTACCCGACGTGTACATAGGCTGCATGTACTCGTAGCGGAGGCCCAGTTCGACGCTCAACTTGCGGCTGACCTTCCAGCTATCCTGGACGAAGGCCATGGGCTGCGTGAAGCGGAAGAAGCCGATCGGGTCGGCGCTGGCTTCCGTATAGGTGCGGAAGTTGCCCAGCAGCGCATCGGCGAGCGCGTTGCCGGTGGTGTTGGGATTGCCGTTGGTGCTGAACGTGACGTTGCCGGTGTAGGCCGGGCGCCCGTTCTGGTCCACGCGGTCGCGCACAATGGTGACGCCGGCTTTCAGAGTATGCGAACCCAGCAGCAAGGTTAGGGTGTCCGACACGCCCATATCGGTAGAGGGCGACATGAGGGCGAAGTTCGGTCCCTGGAAGTTGGCGTAGTTGGTGACGCTGACTTGCGGGATGCCGTCGGGGAACCAGCCGCCAGGATAAAGCTGCGGGAATACGAAGCCATAGGTGCCGCGCTGCCATGTGTTGCCGGCGGGCAGGATGTGCTGCGAGACCCAGGTAGCGTTGGCGCGCACTTCATTGACGACGTGCGCGCTGGCGACCCAGGTCTCCGCCAGGAGAAAGCTCTCGCCGGGCCGGTTGCGGTTGGTGGGCGTGGTATTGAGGTTGGAACCGGAGAATGTGCCGAAGGGGTCCAACAGGCTGTTGGCGTCCTGCAGCCAGCGGCCGTAGAGGGAGTGCTTATCCGACAGGCGGTAATCCAAGCGCAGAATGTCTTCGCGGAAATTCAGCGGGTTGAGCGGGTACAGCGTCAGGTTGTTGGAGGTCGCCTGATTGGTGAACGTGGCGCCGGATTGGCTGGACATCACTTGATAAACTTTGGCGATGGCCTTGCCATCGGCGGTCATCAGCGCGGAAATATTGTTGCCAGGGATGGGGTTCTTGGTGCCGGGGAAAAAGAGCTGTGCCTGGCCGGTGAAATCGCCGGAGAGAAGCGCGTTGGTGGGCACGGTGACGCGGGTGGGGTTCTGCTGCTGGCGCAGGCGCTTCCACTCTTCGCCGAAGAAGAAGAAAAGTTTGTCCTTCTTGATTACGCCGCCTAGATCGTAACCGAAGTTATTAAACCGGAGGGCGGTCTTCTGCGCGGCGAAGAAGTTCCGGGCGTCAAGGTCGTTATTGCGAAAGAATTCAAACGCGCCGCCGTGGAATTGGTTGGTGCCGCTCTTGGTGATGATGTTAAACGCCGGGCCGGAGAAACGGCCGTACTCGGCGGAGAAATTGGAAGTCTGCAACTTCACTTCCTGGATGAAATCGGGGCTGACGTTGTTGACCAGGCTGCTGTTGCTGCCGGCCACCGAATTGTAGGCGCCGTCCACGGTGAGGTTGTTCGAATCCGCGCGATTGCCGTTGATGGTCTGGTTGTTAGAGGCCAGGCTCGTGGTGGTGGAAAACTGGTCCGGATTGGTGACGATGGCGCCCGGCACCATGGTCATCAACTGCACGTAGTTGCGGCCGTTCATAGTCAGGTTCTCCACCTGATGGGAATCGATCACGCGCGAGACTTCACCAGAGACCGCGTTGACCTGCTCGGTCTGTATGGCGGTGACTTCCACGGTCTGCTGCAGGTTGCCGATTTCAAGTTTGAGATCGACCGTGACGCGGGCGTCGGCGGAGAGCTGGACGCCGCTATGGGATACCGATTTGAAGCCCTGCATGGAAACGTCCACCGTGTAATTGCCGATGGCCAGGTTGGTGACGGTGTAGGACCCGTTTGAATCGCTATCGGCCGTACGTGTGGCCCGAGTATCGACGTTGACGATGGTGACTTTGGCGCCGGTAATCGACGCGTCGGAGGAATCGGTTACGGTTCCCGAAATTCTGCCCATGCTGGTTTGGGCAAAAGACGGCGAGATAAAAACTGCCGCGCAAAAGACGAATGCGGCAGCGTAGCTTGCTGAGACGGAATTGGTACTCATGATCTAACCTCACTGGGAGCGCTTCACCGCGCTTATGGTTGCCCCGATGGTAACGCATTTCAGGGCCTTGTTCACCACTCCTCATCCTTTGATTCATGTGGCCCGCCACCACCCTCCCCGCGCCGCTTGCTACCATAAAACCCAGTCCCCAAAACAAGCAGCCCCTATGCCCGAGAAGCCCTACGACCATATCCAGATCGAATTGAAGTGGCACCAGCGTTGGCAAAACGCCGATTTCTACAAGGCCGAAGAGACTTCCACCAAACCGAAATTCTACGTCCTGGAAATGCTGCCCTACCCCAGCGGCACCCTCCACATCGGCCACATCCGCAACTATTCCATCGGCGACGCGCTGGCCCGCTATAAGTGGATGCGCGGCTTCAACGTGCTGCACCCCATGGGCTGGGACGCCTTCGGGCTCCCCGCCGAGAACGCCGCCATTGCCAACAAGGTGCCGCCGCGCGAGTGGACCCTGCGGAACATCGCCGCCATGAAGCAGACCCATCGCCGCTTCGCCTTCAGCTACGATTGGGATCGCGAAATCTCTACCTGCGAGCCCGAATACTATCGCTGGAACCAGTGGTTCTTCCTCAAAATGCTGGAACGCGGCCTGGCCTACCGCAAGCGCGCCCTGGTCAACTGGTGCCCCAAGTGCGCTACCGTCCTGGCCAACGAACAGGTGGTGGAAGGCTGCTGCTGGCGCCATGACGATACCCCCGTCGAACAGCGCGCCCTGGAACAATGGTTCCTCAAAATCACCCACTACGCCGACGAACTGCTCGACGATATGGCGCAGCTTGAGGGCGGCTGGCCGGAGCGCGTCCTCACCATGCAGCGCAACTGGATCGGCCGCTCCGAAGGCACCGAGGTGGATTTCCACCTGGCCGGCGCCGGCACCCCCATCCGCGTTTTCACCACCCGCGTCGACACCATCTACGGCGCCACCTGCGTCATCCTGGCGCCCGAGCACCCGCTCAACGAAACCCTGCTGGACGCCGGGCTGAAAGCTCGCGCCAAGGCCATGGTGGATTCGCGCGCCGGCCGCGACCCCGGCGATATCGATAAGGAAGGACTCTTCACCGGTCACTACGCCGTCAACCCTTACAGCGGCGAAAAGGTCCCCATCTGGATCGCCAACTTCGTCCTCATGGGCTATGGCACCGGCGCCATCATGGCCGTCCCCGCCCACGATGAGCGCGATTTCGAATTCTGCCGCAAGTACCATCTTCCGGTGCGCCCCGTCGTCCGCCCGGTGGATGGCACGCTCGCCATCGAGCCCGGGATGACCGAGGCCTTCACCGAGTACGGCACGGTGGAAAACACCGGCGAGTGGAGCGGGCTCCCGAGTGCCGAGGCGCGCCGCCGGATGAGCGCGCACGCCGAGATCCACGGCTTCGGCAAAGCCGCCATCACTTACCGACTCAAGGATTGGGGCATCTCGCGCCAGCGCTATTGGGGCACGCCCATCCCCGTCGTCCACTGCCCCACCTGCGGCGTGGTACCGGTGCCTGAAAACCAGCTCCCGGTGATTCTCCCCGACCGCATCGAGATCACCGGCGCGGGACGTTCCCCGCTCGAAAACGTCCCCGAGTTCGTCAACGTGGCGTGCCCGGCCTGCGGCGTCCCTGCTCGCCGCGAAACCGATACCATGGACACCTTCATTGACAGCTCCTGGTATTTTTACCGCTACTGTGACGCGCATAATTCCACGCAGCCCTTCGACCCCGCCAAGATTGCCTACTGGTTCGAGATCGATCAGTACATCGGCGGCGTCGAGCACGCCATCCTGCACCTCATCTACTCGCGCTTCTTCACCAAGATGATGCGTGACATCGGTCTCATCGCGAACAGCGAGCCGGCGCGCCGCCTCTTCACCCAGGGCATGGTGATTGCCGACGGCGCCAAGATGTCCAAGTCCAAGGGCAACGTGGTGGGCGCGGACTGGCTCGCCGAAAAGTTCGGCGCCGATACCGCCCGCATGTTCGTGCTCTTCGCCGCGCCCCCTGAGAAAGAAGTCGATTGGCGCGTCGAAGGCGCCGAAGGTATTTATCGCTTCCTGGGCCGCGTTTACCGCTTTGCCACGCGCAATACGCCCGCCGAACCGCGCTCCGGCGAGGCCGACCGCAAGGTCCTCCGCAAGCTCCATCAGACCCTCCGCAAGATCACCGAGGATTTCGAAACCCGCTGGCATTTCAACACCTGCATCGCCTCCATCATGGAGCTGGTCAACCAGCTCTACGCCGAGGAGCAGAACGTCTCCGCCGCCGCCATGCCGCGCATTCTGGAGACCCTCGCGCTCATGCTGGCCCCCTTCGCGCCCTATATCGCGCAGGAGATATGGGAAGAGATCGGCAACGTGGGCCCCGTCTTCCGCCACACCTGGCCGGCCTACGAC
>JANYJN010000329.1 GCA_025358475.1 Candidatus Solibacter sp. | reverse complement strand
CGCGACTCGGCGCAGAGAACGAGACCGTCCGGAAATGTTTGGCGTTATTGGGGATACTACGCGAGGTGGGGACGGGCGCACGGATGGCGCTGCCGTCAACTACTGGGGACTGGTTTTTCGGGAAAAATGAATTGGCTCCTCAGGTAGGATTCGAACCTACAACCCTTCGGTTAACAGCCGAATCGGTTGTAGTCGCTGCGCGTTGCAAACACAAGCACTTACACGCGAGAAAAACGGATTATCGCGTTAATTGGGGGGACTCTGGGGGGACTCCGGAGAGGCCGGCTTCAGAAGTCGCAGTTACGGGTTAAGTTCATCGAAGACGGTCAGCCACGAATCACTCGAAGCCACGCAACCCTTGAGGGTTTCCGGCTTCAATCGCTCTTTCACGAAGAGCATGTTGGCCGTTGAGCTTTCCAGCCAGTCGCGAACCTCATCAAGACGAGGCTGTGGTCCGAGCTTCACCAACTTCGCCTGCTCGGTTGCTAGACGGCAAACCAGATGTCGGTGCGCTGTCGTCAGATTGTTTTGACTTTCAGCCCAAGGTGGCAGGTTGCCAGCCGATCCCTTTGGGGGGCCGGGCTTGCCAAGTTCTGTCATGAGGGCCTGGCTATAGGTTGTTACGTCCTCTACCCGCTTGAGCAAGCGCTTCTGAACAATATTGTCGAGATCGGTCTCGGTGGCCAGCTCGGCAATGACTTTGTGGGAATAGAAGTACGGTATAGCCCGCCCGCCACCTGAGTCCTTAAAGTCCAGTACGGAGAGTCGGCGCAAGGATTGGGATTGGCCAGAGGCCATCGCTGTTGCACCAAACGCTGTACAAACCAAGCCAAAGGCATCAGCAAAATTCGTGATCACTGTATCATAGCCTGCTGTTGCGAATGCTTTGGAGAGATGTGCGTAGGCCTTGTAAACCTTGGATGGAGTTAAGAATGGGTGGTAGAAGCCCGATTGAGCCACAACGATGTAAACGCCATCGAGGCCTTCTCTCGCTGTTACCTGATCCACAATAGTGTCCAGAAACCCAGCCGTTTCAAATGCTGCGTCATTGAGGACGCCATCGTGAAGGGCGACAGTGGCAAGAATGGGCTGGCTCACGTCAAGCTCCGCGCAAGCAGCGAGGCCGGTGTCGAGCCATTCAGCCTGCCTTTGCGCTTCATCCTCACGTTCGGTGATCAGTGGGCTAGGGAGGATCACGTGCGTGCAGGCCAGTTGGATCTGCGTCTCGATGGCAGCTTTGCAGGACTCATCGACCTCGTCGTCTGTCGGCTCTTGCCCTGTCCATTGCGCAATGACCTGCTCGCGCATTGCCTGATTCCACTGCGTCCGCGTTTGTTGACCGCTTTCGAATTCAGGCATTTGATCTATCCGGAACCACGGGAAGCTGGCCAGATTTGCACACACCTTCGTGCAATCAGCGGCAATAAGCGAGGACAGGTAGAGCTGGGGATCGAGCAGGACAGCCTGCGAGTCCGGTCGCGGTGAGCGTTGAAGTTTCACCAGCGAGTTTCGGGAGGGTAGCAGGACGACGCCTTGCACGCCTTCCGTACCGAGAAGGTTCCAACGGTGTCCGAGGTTGAGCAGATACATAGGCTTTATGTGAGCTTTAGTTGGTTGAACCTGAACCCAAGATTGGATGGCCGCTGAGCTGGCACAACTGACAACATTTGGTCAATCAATCCGGTAAGCATTCGGGATAAATCGGGTCGAAGCGATGAGAGAGGCGCAGGCGAAGTGTATCCGATCAGTGCCTGATTCTGCTGAAACGGATGCCGACGAGCGGCCAACTGGTACAGTGTGACCCCAAACGAAAAAATATCCGAGTGAATCGTAAGGTTCCGCCGTCCGCGCACCTGCTCCGGCGACATGTACCCGGGCGTACCGGCGGCGAGCCCGACGAGCGTCAGGTTAGAGCGATCGACGTAACGCGCGCAGCCCACGTCAACGAGCACGTGGTTGGTCGCGCCATCCACAATATTCGCCGGTTTGATATCGCGGTGAACGATGCGGTTTGCCCAGAGGGCCTCCACAGCCGATGCGATATCAGCTCCAATATTCAGGATCTGCTCCTTAGTTAGCGGGGTTGCATTTGCTGCCAAATGCTTCCGAAGGTCGCCTCCAGGAAGATACTCGTAGGCAACGAGGGGGCACGTTGCACCATTCAGAACTACTGTCCTGGCAGTACGGATCTTGACGATATTCGGGTGGTTCAAATTCTGAAGCAGCGCTATTTCTCGGTCTAGACGGCGCTGATCATGGTTAGTAGCAAAGACCTTGAGTGCGACCGGCTGAGCCTGGTAACACCCAAGAAATACGGCTCCCTGGCCACCGGCGTCCAGATAACTGTCGACCTGAATGTCGGCCGGAAGAACCGCCCGAAGGAGATCTATCAAATTGTTTGGTGTGTTGGGAACGGGCACCATTGACCGGTAGGCCTCTTCTCGCTTGCTAGCAGGCGGAAATAGACATAATCACGCCGCCAATCATGTTTGGTGCTGGGGGCGGCATCGAAAACAGTAACGATCTTCTCGCCCCTCACAACCAGCAAGCCAACGCCCGCATCTTCGAAACCAGCGCGGGCTTTTATTGCCGCTCCAGCGTTCTCCGCGGGCAGCAAAACAAAGGACTCGTCAGCGTAACGCCGGTAGAGGACCGCCTGATCCAGGGCATCGCGCCACTTTGTCAACTTTGCTTCGATCGCGACGATCTTTGCTCCATGGACATACTCCGGAGCCAGGGTCACGCGCCCTCCCCGCTCCCGAAGCAACGTTCCGGATTTGGTCAACCGCTTCAATGCTCCCTGCCGAAGACCCTGGCGTTGGCGGTCGAGGCGCGCTTACCGATCCGGAGCGGGTTCCACCAGCCATTGCTTTTGCGATACGGGTTGTGGAAGGGGATCCCGTTCTTCCGGAGCACCTGGACCAATGGTTTCAGCATGTACGATCACGATGCCAGGAACATCACGGTCTTGCGGTTCGCGAGGTGCTTCTCCGCGTCCCTGAGAATACTGCCCTCCGGGTGCTTGTGCGTGTCGCCGCAGCCGGTGTATTTGTCGGCCACGCCGTCGTCGTCGCGCGGCAGATATTCCTTGTCCTGGCGCCTGGTCACCGTCTTGATCAGGTTCTCCGCGAGCCGGTGGACGGCGCGCGGCACGCGATAGCTCTGCTTGAGAATGATCTTGTGGTCGTCCGGAATGTCCGGGTCGAGGAACGCTTCCGGCGTCGCGCCGGTGAACGAATAGATGGTTTGGTCATCGTCGCCGGCCACGATGAAGTAGTTAGCGCGCTCGCCCCACTTGCGGACCAGCGACAACTGCATCCGGTTCAGGTCTTGCGCCTCGTCCGCGAAGATGACTGACGGGTTCTGCGGCGCGATCGGCACGTCCCGCATACACGTCGCGATCAGGTCGGTGAAATCGAGAAGGCCATTCTCCTCTTTGTACGTCGTCCACAACTTGTCGAACTGGAGGAGCGTCGACGGCCATGCCCCCTTCGGAAGCGTCAAACCGCGATACCGATTCAACTGCT
>JANYJN010000296.1 GCA_025358475.1 Candidatus Solibacter sp. | reverse complement strand
GGGGCGAATCCGGTCAAAGACGGCTTGATCGCCGCCGACCATAAAGGTCAGGTTGCCGCTCTCGGCTCCGGGGGTGGATCCGGTGACAGGGGCGTCGAGGAAATCGACACCCTTGGCCTTGAGGGTTTGGCCGATGTGGCGACTTTGGCTGATGGCGATGGTGCTGCAGTCCACCACCACAGACCCGCTGCGTACGCCTTCCACAACTCCATTGGGGCCGAGGATGACGTTCTTCGCCATGGCGGTATCGCCAACGCAGAGGAACAGAACGTCAGCATTTTCCGCGACTTCCTTCGGGGTCGCGCAGAACTTGCCTTTCGCGGTGTCGGCGAGTTTGTGGGCTTTGGCCGAGGTGTTGGACCAGACGGCGACTTCGTGTCCGGCGTGCAGGAGGTTGCGGGCCATGGGGTATCCCATGAGTCCGAGTCCGAGGAATCCTAGTTTAGGCATGAAATTGGATTGTACGCGATTATCGGGCCGCGGCACAATCGACTGGGCGGGGCGGGGCTTCGCGGCAAATCCGCGGGGGCAAGCGCGTTGTCGGGACAGCTCTGCCCAGCGGTCACTCCCGTTAAGTCCCGCTTACGCCCCCGCCCGGCCTGACGGCGGGTTGATGAGTCCGCCGCGCGGGGTTCAGGGGAACCGCCCCACCAACCTGCGCCAGAACTCCTACTTGAGTGAAGCAAATTCGCACTTCCCGCGGAATTCTCGCGCCTCAGGCGAAGAAGGCCCGCCACGTCGTGATCACGAGGGTGTGGGTCACCATGGAGGCGCGTATGCTGCCGGCTTGATTGCGGGCGCGGCCGCAAAACCAGCCGAGGGTGCCGGCGACGATCACCCATCGCCAGTTGGGGAAGTGGCGAAACCAGAGATGCACGCCGCCGAAGAGGATCGAGGTGAGGATGAGCGCCGCCGGGCGGCTCCAGGTCCAGTCTTCGATCCACTGCTGGAGGACGCCGCGGAAGAAGAACTCCTCGGCCAAAGTCAAACCGAAAAGGAAGCCGATGAAGTAGCCGGTCAGTTTCAGCGGATCCGACGGGGCGACCAGGCGTCCGATAGGCATCAAATAAACCAGCACCGCGCCGGCGGGCAGGAAGTAGAGGTAGTGTCGGAGACCGATGCGCCAGTCGTTGGCCGTGGGCAGGAAGCCGAAGCCGGTTTCGCGGATGCGGCGCTCCAGCATCAGGACCAGGACCGCTATGTTGAAGAGGGCGAGGTCGCCGAGGATGCCGATTTCGACTCCTTTGAAGGGCGCGGGATAAATGGGCGCGCCATACCTGCCGAGTTTGACGGCCACCAGGAGAACCAGGAAACCCGCGTCAACCACGGGGACCGCGGGCAGGACGCGGTACCAGAGTCCCAGGGCCAGGGCCAGGGCAATCAGCTTGACAAAGCTGACGAACTGAAACTCGATGGCGCCGCAGCAACAAGCCAGGTAGGGGAGGACGGCGGAGGCGACCAGGAAGCCGGGCAAAGGGGCGCCTGCCAGTTGTTCGCGCACGCGGGGGAAGGCCGGCACCAGATAGAATGGGTAGACGACGAGGAAGGCGGCAAGTGACGGTAGCGCCGCCCAGCTTGGAATGCCCTTCCAGCGAGCGAACACGAGCCCTATCACGCACAGCAGCGACCAGCCGATCCACAGGGTTGCCCGGAAGCCGCCGGACGTTTTCGCCATCGCGCTCATTCTAGCATCCGTGCTTCTGGCGGGGCTTCTGACGACGCTTTTGGCACCCCAGGCGCGCGGGCAGGATGCGCCGGCCAATCTGGCGAAACTGGTGGCGCATCGCGAGACGGAAACCGAGACGGAGCGCAATGAGTACACGTATCGCCAGGGCGTCACGATCGATGAATTGGACGATCACGGCACGGCGCGCGGGCAGTATCGCGAGACGCGCGACGTCATCTTTTCGCCGCTTCACGACCGGACGGAGCTGATGGTGGGCACCCCGAGCAACGGGCTCAAGAATCTGATTCTCACCGACCAGGATTTCGAGGATATCCGCAACATCCAGCCGCTGGTGCTGACCCTGGACCGGTTATGGAATTACGAGACGAAGTTCCGCGGCGATGAGACCGTCGATGAGGTGGATTGCTGGGTGTTGCAGGTGCGTCCGCGGCAGATTCTGCAAGGGCAACGCTTCTTCGACGGCACGCTGTGGGTGGATAAGAAGGAATACAATATCGTGCGGATGGAAGGGCAGGCGGTGCCGCAGATCCGTACCACTAAGACCGAGAATCTGTTCCCGCGCTTTACTACCATTCGCAAGCCGCTGGGCGGGAAGTGCTGGTTTCCGGTTTATACGTACGCCGACGATACACTGCAATTCCGCACCGGACCGCGGAGAATCCGGCTGCGGATTGCGTATAGCGGCTATAAGAGGTTTGGGGCGGAGTCTACGTTGATTGTGAAGTAGTTATGAAGAAATCGACCAAGGTTACTTTGACGGTGGTGGCGGTGGTGGGGTTGGCGTCGTGCGGGCGCTCCCGGCTGGATCCCTGCGATCAGGGGGCGTTCAGTGAGATGGATTGCCAGGATGCGGTGCGCAGCGGCGGCTACTACTATGGCGGATCGTGGTATCCGATGATGTATCGCTATCCGTATCCTTACTACTACGATCACTACCAAACGCATGTCTCTAGCGGCGGGCGGGTGATGCCGGCGCCGGCGGGGAGTTATGCGCGGCCGGGCGGCGCGTCGTCGTCGCCGGGAGTGGTACACGGCGGGTTCGGATCGATTGGCGCCGGGCACGGAGCGGGGGAATAATGCGCAGGATCGCGGCAACACCCAGGCCGGACTGGCAGAGTAAGGTCGAGGAGGCGGGGCTCACTTGGCATACCGGCGAGCAGCCGTACTGGAACGAGGCGGCGTTCTATGAATTCACCGCCAAGGAGGTGGACGTGCTTGAGGCGGCCACCAACGAACTGGAGAAGATGACGCTTCAGGCGGCGCAGCATGTGATCGACAACAAGTTGTACGCGCGATTGGCGATTCCGGAGATGGCGGTGCCGCTGATCGAAAGCTCCTGGGAGGCGGAGCCACCGTCGCTGTACGGCCGCTTCGACCTCACCTTTGACGGGGTGAATCCGCCGAAACTGCTGGAGTACAACGCCGATACGCCGACTTCGCTGCTGGAGGCGGCAGTGGTGCAGTGGTACTGGCTACAGGACTGCTTTCCAAAGCGCGACCAGTTCAATTCGCTGCACGAACGGCTGGTGGCGCTCTGGAAGGAACTGGCGCAGTACTTGCCGGGGCGGCGGATCGATTTCTGCTCGATGGACGACGCCGAGGACGGGATGACCGTCACCTACCTGCAGGACACGGCGCAGCAGGCGGGGCTGGAGGCTTCCATTTTCCCCATCGACGAGATCGGGTGGGACGGGAATACGTTCCTGGGGCCGGACGATCGGCGTTTGGGGACGGTGTTCAAACTCTACCCGTGGGAATGGATGATACGCGAGGAGTTCGGCAAACACATTGGGCAGGCGGAGACCACGTGGATGGAGCCGCCGTGGAAGATGCTGCTTTCGAACAAGGGCATTCTGCCGATTCTGTGGCAGTTGTTCCCGCGGCATCCTTACTTGTTGGAGGCGAGCTTCGACGGGCCGGGGCTGATGATGGCGTGGGCGAAGAAACCGATTCTGGGCCGCGAGGGTGCGAATATTCTGCTCCATGAGCCGGGGAAGGATGTCGAGACCGGCGGAGACTATGGCGAAGAGGGTTTCATCTTCCAGCAGATGGCGGCGCGCAAGAGCTTCGACGGGATGGTTCCGGTGATCGGCAGTTGGGTGATCGGACACGAGGAAGGGAACGCGGCGGGGGGAATGGGAATTCGTGAAGCGGACACGCCGATCACCACCAATACCAGTCTGTTTGTGCCGCATCTGTTCGACTAGCGAGGAAGTCCGGAGACTGGGCCAAAAAACCACCCTAAACCCCGTACAGTCGCCGCCGTTGGGGGGGCAGGCGGTTTCGCCAGATGCCACTTACTTACCCAGGTAATGGGCATGCCGTGGCGTTGGTGGGGCGGACCCCCTGGTCCGCGCGGGACGCCCTCGTCCCGCAGCCGGAACAACGATATCGGCATCATGCAGGGTGCGAACAGGCCGACGATGGCGTCGGCCTCGGGCCGGGAGGTCCGCCCCACCATTTGTGCAGATATTCAGTAGTGGGAAAAGTAAGTGGCGTTGGACCTTCAGCCTGCCAACCGCAGATTCGATGAAATGTTGGCAGGAAAGCGGCTGCCCACCGTTTTTCATGAAGTTTCGCGGGCCACAGGCCCATCCCAACAGACCTGAGTGTCCCAAGGTCCCGCGCTTAGCCGCATGGATGCCACGGTCTGTGCCCGGTCTGTTGCGCTAGCCCATGAAATCGAAGAGCGTGGTGCGCGGCATTTTGGCTTGCATCTGGAACGCTGCCTCAAGCTGCGTGTTGCCTTGGGTGATGGCGAGCGCAGCGGAGGTCACATCGGCGTCTTCTTTCCCGCTTAATTCGGTCTTGAGCTGGACGTCATAGTTGGCGCTGTAGTTGGTGGCGTCGGTGATCCGGTTCTCCACCGTGCCGTAAAAGGCCTGGGCCGTATTGAGATGATCCGAGGCGAGTTTGAGGGAAGCACTGGCCGCGGTGATTTGCGTCGCGTCGTTGGCCAGCAGGCCGAGA
>JANYJN010000280.1 GCA_025358475.1 Candidatus Solibacter sp. | reverse complement strand
GAAACGGTGCCGGAGGTGCACCCGCGCGAGAAGCGGCAGGCGGTTTCGGTGACGCTGGAACTCAGTTATGACGATTGGTGCATCGCCCAGTTGGCCAAGGCGCTGAAGAAGGAAGAGGACTACGCATACTTCATGAAGCGTGCCGGCAACTATCGCAACCTGTTCGACCCGCGCATTGGGTTCATGGCCCCGAAAACGGCGGACGGTAAGTGGGTGGAAGGCTTTGATCCGAAGAACGGTGGCGGCTGGGGCGGCCGGGAATACTTTGCGGAGAACAACGGCTGGACTTACGTGTTTCAGGTGCAGCACGATGTGCCCGGCCTGATTCAAATCCTCGGAGGCCGGGAGAAGTTCCTCGCCAAACTGGACGCACTCTTCGTCGAGCAGTACGGAAGGGCGAAGTATGCTTTCATGGCTCAGTTCCCGGACATGACCGGACTGATCGGGCAGTATTCGCAAGGTAACGAGCCGACCTTCCACATTCCCTATCTGTACAATTACGCCGGCCAGCCGTGGAAGACGCAGCAGAAGGTCCGGCAGATCATGAAGCTCTGGTATACCGCCAAACCGCAGGGCATTCCCGGCGACGAAGACGGCGGAGCCATGTCCTCCTGGTTCGTGCTGAGCGCGATAGGCTTCTTTCCAGTTTGTCCGGGCACGCCGGTATACGACATCGGCAGCCCGATTTTCCGGGAGACCCGCATCGCGGTGGACGGCGGCAAGTTCTTCACCATCACCGCCAAGGATGTTTCGGCCAAGAACAAGTACGTGCAATCGGCGGAACTCAATGGCAAGTCTCTCAAGCAACCGTGGTTCACACATGAAGATATGATCCGCGGCGGAACTCTCACCCTGCAAATGGGGCCGCGACCGAATTTTGCATGGGGCAGCGAGCCCGCTATGAGAGGAAACTAAGTATGCGAAAGCCCTGGAACATCTCCATCTGGCTGTTTGCCGCGCTGGGCTCGTTGGCTCCCCTCTGGGGGCAGCCTCGCAGCCAGCCGGTCGACTACGTGGATCCGAACATCGGTGGAATCGGACAATTGCTCGCGGCGACCTCTCCCACGGTCCATCTGCCCTACGCCATGGTGGGCGCCGCGCCGCTCACCACGCCCGGCATCCGCGACCGATACCTGGCCGACAAGATCCACGGCTTCCCAGCGGGCCCCGCTACGTTGATGGCCGCCACTGGTCCGCTGGAGACCGTCCCGTCCCGCTACGCCTCAGAGTTCGATCACGACCTCGAAACCGCCACACCCTATTACTATTCCGTGCTGCTGGAAAAGTACGGCATTGACGCCGACTTCACGGTGGGTGAACGCAGCGTCTATTACCGCTTCGCCTTTCCGCGGCAAGCCGCCCGGCGCCTGCTGTGGAGTGTCCGGGGAGATGCCGGGTTGAAACTCGCCGGCAAGAACGCAGTCGAGGGCTTCCAGGTGGACGAAGGCATCCGGAAATACTTTTACGCGGAAGTCTCGCAGCCTGTCGTGTCCTCCCAAGTCTGGCAACGGAGCGACGGCGGACGAGACGTCAGCGGAGTGGCCATGGAGTTCGAGGCGCAGGGAGAACCTGTTGGCGTACGAGTCGGTGTTTCCCTCATCGGGGGCGAGCAGGCCCGCCGCAATCTGGCGCGCGAGATCCCGGATTGGAACTTCGACCGGCTGAAGACGCAGGCGCGCGCCAGTTGGAACCGCGCGCTGGGCCGCATCGCGGTCGAGGGCGGATCCCAGGACGAGCGGACCATTTTCTATACCGCGCTCTACCGCTCCATGGCGCGGCCGGTCGATATCACCGAAGAGGGCCGCTACTACAGCGGCTACGACCGGAAGGTACACGACGCCGGAGGCCATGCGTTCTACGTGGACGACGACACATGGGGCAACTGGCGTTCTCTGGCCCCGCTGCAACTGATTCTGGACCCGGCGCGGAGGGACGACATGCTGCGTTCCTACGTGCGGATGTACGAGCAAAGCGGCTCCATCCCGCGCGCGCCCGGAGCGGGCGGCGACAACCTGTACATGATCGGGTACGACGCAGCTTCGATGATCGCCGACGCCTATGCGAAAGGCCGGCGGGAATTCGAACTGGAGAAAGCATACGAAGGCTTGAAGAAGCGCGCCATGGAGGGAACCAACCTGCCGTGGCGCGGCGGGCCGCTGACTGCGCTGGATCGGTTCTACCTGGAGAAGGGGTTCTACCCGGCGCTGGCCAAGGGGGAGACGGAAACGGTGCCGGAGGTG
>JANYJN010000230.1 GCA_025358475.1 Candidatus Solibacter sp. | reverse complement strand
CATCTTTCTGGAACTACCATCGCCCGCCATGGTTGGCGTGAAGAAACCGCCCCTGTAAAAGGTTCGCCCGCCGCATGATTCCAATCTCGCAGCCCAGCCCTATTCAAAAAGACTCGTCCGACCGATAATAAGGCGATGAGACCTGTTCAGGTGTTCCATGTCATACCATCACTGCCGGTTCCGCTTGAGGGACTTCGGCGGTTGGCCTACAATCTCCGTTGGGCTTGGGACCACGATACCATCGAACTGTTTCGCCGCCTGGACAGCGACCTCTGGGAATCCACCGGGCACAATCCAGTCCTGATGCTGGGTTCCATCGACCAGGCGGAACTTGAGGCCGCGGCCACGGATGAAGCGTTCCTGGCGCATCTGGACCGGACGCTGAAGCAGCTCGATGCCTATTTGACCAACTCCTCCACATGGTTCCACCGCGCTTATGGCCACCCTGGGACGATGCTGGTGGCCTATTTCTCGGCCGAGTTCGGCCTGACGGAGTGCCTGTCGGTTTTCGCCGGAGGCCTCGGCGTGCTCGCCGGCGATCACCTGAAAGGGGCCAGCGATCTCGGCGTGCCTTTGGTGGGCGTCGGACTGCTTTACCAGCAGGGCTATTTCAAGCAGTACCTGAATCCAGCGGCCTGGCAACAGGAAACCTACGAAGACAACGACTTTCGTAACCTCCCGCTGAGCCTCGAACTACAGCCGGACGGGCGTCCGCTGACCATCCAACTCGCCTACGACGGACGTACTGTGACTGTCCAAATCTGGCGGGTGCACGTCGGCAGGGTCGATCTTTTCCTGCTCGATACCAACGTGGCCGCCAATCGTCAGGAAGATCGGGATATCACCGATCAACTCTATGGTGGCGATCTGGAGATCCGCCTGAAACAGGAGATTTTGCTCGGCATCGGTGGGCATCGCGCGTTAGAGGCGCTTGGCTTGGCGCCGACGGTCTATCACATGAATGAGGGACATTCCGCCTTCCTCTCGGTGGAGTGGGTCCGCCGTCTGATGGAGCAGCAGAAGCTCTCCTTTGCAGAGGCGCGCGATGTGGCATCGGCCGGGCTAATCTTCACCACCCACACTCCCGTGCCGGCAGGCCACGACTACTTTCCGCCGGCCCTGCTGGATCGCTACCTCGGCCACTACATTCGCCGCCTGGGACTGTCTCCCGCGGAGTTCTTCGGGTTGGGGCGCCAGCACGCCGACCGTCAGGATGAGGAATTCTGCATGACGGTGCTTGCCCTGCGGATGGCATCGGCCAGCAACGGCGTCAGCAAACTCCACGGCGAGGTGAGCCGCGGCATGTGGAAAGCCATCTGGCCGGGGGTGCCGCAAGATGAGATCCCCATCGGTCACGTGACCAACGGGGTCCACTTCCGCTCCTGGATTTCGTCCGAGATGAATCAGCTTTACGATCGGTATCTCGGGCCGAAATGGCGCGAGGAACACGCCGATCCCAATCTGTGGCGGCGCGTGGACAGCATTCCGGCCGAGGAGCTATGGCGCACCCATGAGCGGCGCAGGGAACGGCTGGTGGCGTTCGCCCGTCGCCGCCTGCATCTTCAGCTTCTGCGCCGCGGCGCGCCCCAATCGGAGATCGACGCCGCCGATGAAGTGCTGGACCCCGATACTTTGACGATCGGCTTTGCACGCCGCTTTGCCACCTACAAGCGCGCCAGCCTACTGCTGCGCGACATCCCGCGCTTGCAGCAGATTCTCAACCAGCCGGGGAGGCCGGTGCAGATCCTCTTCGCCGGCAAAGCACATCCCCGCGACGATGCGGGAAAGGCGCTGATCCAGCAAGTGGTCAAGCTTGCTGAGCAAAAAGAGTTCCGCCGCCGCATTGTCTTTCTGGAAGACTACGACATGGCCGTGGCGCGGTCTTTGGTGCAAGGCGCCGACATCTGGCTCAACACGCCGCTACGTCCCCAGGAGGCGAGCGGCACCAGCGGCATGAAGGTACTGCCTAACGGCGGCTTAAATCTCAGTGTTCTCGATGGCTGGTGGGACGAGGCATGGCAGGACGCCGGGGCGCAAAAGCGCTTTATCGGCTGGGCCATCGGAAACGGCGAGAGTTACGACAACCCAGACTACCAGGATCAGGTGGAATCGGCGGACCTCTACGCCCTGCTGGAGCGGGACATCGTCCCCGGCTTCTATGAGCGCGGCGCGGACGGGCTACCTCGCCGCTGGATCGCCCAGATGAAGAGCTCCATTACCACCTTGTGCCCGGCCTTTAACATGCAGCGCATGGTTAGACAGTACGCCGCGAATTTCTACGTGACGGCCGATGAAAAGTACCAGCAGCTCACGGCGAATCAGGCGGCACGGGCCAGGGCACTGGCGGCGTGGACTTCCCACGTGCAGGCTCATTGGAAGGAAGTTCGTGTCGAATCGGTGGATTCATTGACGCAAACCGACCTTCCGGTGGGCAGCCACCTCCACGTGCGGGCGCGCCTGAAGCTTGGTGCACTGACGCCGGATCAGGTTGCCGTCGAACTTTACGTGGGCAGACTAGACGCCGACGGCGAGTTGACTGGCGCGTACACCATTCCTATGCAGCCCGCCGGTCCAGGCCAAGGCGGCATCTGGACATTCGAGGCCGCCACGGTGCCGTGCCCCAGAAGCGGCCTCCACGGCTATACCGTGCGGATCACGCCATTCCATCCGGACGCACCGAAAGCGTTCCAGCCGGGCTTGATCACCTGGGCGGATGCCGGGGTGAAGGCCGCTGCCGGGTAGCCGAATCCGAGGGCAGCGCGGGCTCCAAATTTCCGCGACTTCCGCGCGCCGCCGTGAGCTGGCCTCCGCCTATTGGGCCGCGCTGGCGTGCCAGCCCATGGAATGCCCGGGGGACTTTGGCGAGACAGCTACGCCGCGCATCTCTAGTGGTATGCGGCGCAAATATTGCGCCTTATCCAGAGCACCGTGGAGCGGGCGTCGCGCCTGCCATGCCGGGATTCATACCGGCATTCTTCGAAGAACGTCGGCAAGGACGCCGACGTGGCAACCTGAAAGGTGCTCCACGAATGCATCCCGATGATCTGCCGGGAGCCCATAAGGCGTACTATTTGCGCCGCACCACACTACGTGGTGCGATTGCCAGGAGCGCGAGCGGGTACGCGCCGCGCTGATGGCCTTCCCACCGCGCGAGTATATTGCCGGGATGGACGCCGGAGAGGGGCTCCGCCTGGCCGCACTCGTCTTTGCTAAACTTCGAACAATAGGCGATAGTTTGTTTCAGTAATTCTTCCCGGGGAGTCACCCATTGTGCCGGCTGTAAAACGTGTTATTGCGATCATGTTGTCCGGTCTGTGCCTGCTGTTCCTCAGCGGCTGCAAACCAGCCCAGCCCGCCAAAGGGCCGGCGGCCATGCCCATTATCCCGGTTTCGGTAGCCAGTGCCACGCAGGAATCCGTGCCCACCGAATTGCGCGTCGTCGGCACCGTGGAAGCTTCCGCCATCGTGCAGATCAAG
>JANYJN010000209.1 GCA_025358475.1 Candidatus Solibacter sp. | reverse complement strand
CGACCCGCCCAACGCATTTCGCACTCTTTCCGCACCCGTTCACCCCGCCGCTGCATCCATTGAATTGGTAATCTTGACAATAAAGTACAGATTGACGAAAATGGTATCGAACCAGCATTTCAGGAGCGTATCCGGGTGAGCGAGTCTACCAACACTATCGAAACATTTGCCAACCAGGAATATAAGTGGGGTTTCGTCACCGACATCGAAGCCGATGCCATTCCCCGCGGCCTGAGCGAAGATGTGGTCCGTCTGATTTCCGCCAAGAAGAACGAGCCCGCATGGCTCCTCGAATGGCGCCTCAAGGCGTACCGCCATTGGCTGACCCTCAAAGAGCCTACCTGGGCCAACATCCACTACCCCAAGATCGATTACCAGAACATCATCTATTACTCGTCCCCCAAGGCCAAGGGCGACGGCCCCAAGAGCCTCGACGACGTCGATCCGGAACTGCTCAAGACCTACGCCAAGCTCGGTATCCCCTTGCAGGAGCAGGCCATCCTGGCCGGCGTCGCGGTGGATGCCGTGTTCGACAGCGTTTCCGTCGCCACCACGTTCAAAGCCAAGCTCCACGAAGTCGGCATCATCTTCGGCTCCTTCTCCGAAGCCGTCCAGGAGCACCCCGACCTGGTCCGCCAGTATCTCGGCTCGGTGGTCCCCGCGAGCGACAATTTCTTCGCCGCCCTCAACGCCGCCGTATTCAGCGACGGCAGCTTCTGCTACATCCCCAAGGGCGTCAAGTGCCCCATGGAACTCTCCACCTACTTCCGCATCAACGCCAAGGACACCGGCCAGTTTGAGCGCACCCTGATCGTCGCCGACGAAGGCGCCACCGTCAGCTACCTGGAGGGCTGCACCGCGCCCATGCGCGACACCAACCAATTGCACGCCGCCGTGGTCGAACTGGTGGCTCTCGACAACGCCCAGATCAAGTATTCCACCGTGCAGAACTGGTATCCCGGCGATAAGGACGGCAAGGGCGGCATCTATAACTTCGTCACCAAGCGCGGCGCCTGCCGCGGCGTCAATTCCAAGATCTCCTGGACGCAAGTGGAAACCGGCTCTGCCATCACATGGAAGTACCCTAGCTGTCTATTGATCGGCGATCATTCCGTCGGCGAGTTCTACTCCGTCGCCCTCACCAATAACTGGCAGCAGGCCGACACCGGCACTAAGATGATACACATCGGGAAGAACACCACTTCCACCATTGTCAGCAAGGGTATCTCGGCGGGACACGGACAGAACACTTATCGCGGCGGCGTCAAGATTCTGAAATCCGCCACCGGCGCGCGCAACTACTCGCAGTGCGATTCCCTCCTGCTCGGCGATAAGTGCGGCGCGCACACGTTCCCCTATCTCGAAGTGCGCAACACGTCGGCGCAGGTGGAGCACGAAGCGTCCACCTCCAAAATCGGCGAGGATCAGATCTTCTACTGCCGCCAGCGCGGCATCTCAAGCGAAGATGCCGTGTCGATGATCGTGCATGGGTTCTGCAAGGAAGTTTTCCGCGAACTGCCCATGGAGTTCGCCGTCGAAGCGCAAAAACTACTCGGAGTCAGTCTCGAAGGAAGCGTGGGTTAAGAAGCAAGAAAATGGCCTTACTCGAAATCAAAGATCTGCACGCCAAAGTTGGCGAACGCGAAATTCTCAAGGGCATCAACCTCACGGTGAATGCCGGTGAAGTCCACGCTATCATGGGGCCCAACGGCAGCGGCAAGAGCACGCTGGCCCAGGTGCTGGCCGGCCGCGAACTCTACGTGGTCACCGGCGGCTCCGTCACCTACGACGGCAAGGACCTGCTGGCCATGGCCCCCGAGGACCGCGCCCGCGAAGGCATTTTCCTCGCCTTCCAGTACCCCGTCGAAATCCCCGGCGTGAGCAACATGTACTTCCTCAAGGCCGCGCTCAACACCATCCGCAAGCATCGCGGCATCGAGGAACTCGATGCCATGGACTTCCTGAACGTGGTCCGCGACAAGATGCAGGTCATGAAGATGGATCAAACCCTGCTCAATCGCCCGGTCAACGCCGGCTTCTCCGGCGGCGAGAAGAAGCGCAACGAAATTTTTCAGATGGCCGTGCTGGAACCCAGGCTCGCCGTGCTGGATGAAACCGATTCGGGCCTGGATATCGACGCCTTAAAGGTCGTCGCCGCCGGCGTAAACGCCATGCGGGATCCCAAGCGCGCCATAGTCGTGGTCACCCACTATCAGCGCCTGCTCAGCGAAATCGTGCCCGATTTCGTCCACGTGCTGGCCGACGGGCGCATCGTCAAATCCGGCGGCAAGGAACTGGCGCTCGAACTGGAAGCCGAGGGCTACGAGGCCCTCTATGAGGAGCCGGAGGCGGTCGGCAGATTATGAGCGCCGTTGCGGAGCAGACCGGCGCATGGCTGGAGCAGTTTTCCGATCAGCCTCCCGCGCCCGCGTGGTTGCAGTCCCTGCGCGATGCCGCCTTCGCGCGCTTCGCGGAACTCGGCTTCCCCACCACGCACAACGAAGAGTGGCGCTTCACCAATGTCGCCCCCATCGCGCGCACAACGTTTGCGCCCGGCCGTAAGGGCGTCGTCGAGACCAAGTTTCCCAAAAGTACGATTCAACTGGTCTTCGCCAACGGTCACCTGCTGAGCCGTCCGGAGAGCCTGCCCAAAGGCCTCGAAGCCGGCGGCCTCGCCGAAGATCCGGCGGCCATCCAGTTGCACCTCGGCAAGCACGCTTCGTTTGCGGAGAACGCCTTCGTCGCACTCAACACGGCCATGCTCGCCGATGGCGCGCTGATCCGTGTCGCCCGCGGAGCCGTCATTGCAGAGCCCATCGAAATCGTCTACGTCACCACCGGCTCTGGGGAGCCCATCGCCGTCCATCCGCGCACGCTCGTCGTCGTCGGCGCCGATGCGCACTGCACCATCGTGGAGCGCTACTACAGCGGGGACGAGCACGCCCACTTCACCAACGCCGTCACCGAAATCGTCGTGGGCGATCGCGCCGTGGTGGACCACTACAAAGTCCAGCAGGAATCGCTCAACGCCTTCCACATCGCGACCCTGCAAGCCACCATCGGACGTAGCGCCACCTTCGCGTCGCATTCCATTTCCCTCGGCGGCGCGCTGGTCCGCAACGACGCCAACGCCACCCTCTCCGAAGGCTCCGACGCCACCCTGAACGGCCTCTACATCGTCAACGGCAAGCAGCACGTCGACAATCACACGATCATCGACCACACCATGCCGCATGGCACCAGCCACGAACTCTACAAGGGCATCCTCGACGGCAACGCGCACGCCGTGTTCAACGGCAAAATCATCGTCCGCAAGGACGCCCAGAAGACCGATTCCAAGCAGACCAACAAGAACCTGGTGCTCTCCGACGACGCCGTGGTGGATACCAAACCCGAGCTACAGATCTTCGCCGACGATGTGCGCTGCACCCATGGCGCCACCATCGGCCAGCTCGACGCCGAAGCGCTGTTCTACCTGCAATCGCGCGGCATCGGCAAAAGCCAGGCCCGCAGCCTGTTGACCTACGCTTTCGCGCAGGACGTGGTGGACCGCATCAAAGTACAGTCCTTGCGGGACTCGCTGGAACGGATTCTTTTCGAGAAATTTCATGAGCACGCTAACTAACCAAGTTACGGCGGGAGCCACGGCCGCCTTTGACGTGGAAAAAATCCGCGAGGATTTCCCGGTCCTCAAGCAGAATATCCACGGCAAGCCGCTGGTGTACCTCGATAGTGCCGCCACCGCCCAGAAGCCCTTCGCGGTCATCGATGCCATCCGCCGCTTCCACGAGGTGGACTGCGCCAATATCCACCGCGGCGTTCACGAGCTCTCCCAACGCTCCACCGCGGCTTACGAGGAAACCCGATCCAAGGCCAAACGCTATCTCAACTCGCGTTACACCAACGAACTGATCTTTGTCCGCGGCACCACCGAAGGCATCAATCTGGTCTCTAGTTCGTGGGGCCGCAAGAATGTGAAAGCCGGCGACGAGATCGTCATCTCCGCCATGGAGCACCACTCCAACATCGTCCCCTGGCAGATGCTCTGCGAAGAGACCGGCGCCAAGCTGCGCGTCATTCCCATGGATGGCCGCGGCGAACTCCTCCTGGAGGAGTACCAAAAGCTGCTCAATCCGCGCACCCGCATGGTGGCCGTGACCCACGTCTCTAACGCGCTCGGCACCATCAATCCGGTGAAGCAGATCATCGAGATGGCCCACCAGGCGGGAGCCCTGACGCTGATCGATGGCGCCCAGGCCACGCCTCACATGAAGGTGGACGTGCAGGCGCTCGACGCCGATTTCTACACCTTCAGCGGCCACAAAGTTTTCGGTCCCACCGGCATCGGCATCCTCTACGGCAAGGCGGCCCTGCTCAATGCCATGCCTCCTTATCAGGGTGGCGGCGACATGATTAAAGTGGTCACTTTCGAAAAAACCACCTACGCCGATCTGCCCTACAAATTCGAAGCCGGCACCCCCAACATCGCCGGCGGCATCGGACTGGGGGCCGCGCTCGATTACGTCAACCAACTCGGCATCGATCGCATCGCGGCCTACGAACATGCCCTGCTCGCCTACGGCACCGAAGCGCTCACCGCGATTCCCGGCCTGCGCCTCATCGGTACGGCGCGCCAAAAGGCCAGCGTCCTCTCCTTCGTCATGGAAGGCATTCACCCGCACGATATCGGCACCCTGCTGGATAGACAGGGCATCGCCGTCCGCACCGGCCACCACTGCGCACAGCCGGTCATGGACTTTTTCAACGTACCCGCCACCACCCGCGCCTCCCTCGCCTTCTACAACACCTTCGGCGAAATCGATGCGCTAGTCGCCGGCCTCCACAAAGTGAAGGAAGTTTTCGCCTAATGGTCCACGATCTCTATCAGGAAATCATTCTCGATCACAGCAAGCGCCCCCGCAACTGCCATCCCATGGCGGACGCCACCCGCCAAGCCGATGGCTACAATCCTCTCTGCGGCGACAAGTTGAAGCTCTTCGTCAAAGTGGAAAACGACATCGTCGTGGACGTTAGCTTCGTCGGCTCCGGCTGCGCCATCTCCACCGCGTCGGCCTCGCTGATGACCGAGAGCCTCAAGGGCAAAACCCGCACCGAAGCCCTCAAGCTACTCGAAAAGTTCCACGAACTGCTGACCACCGATACTGCCGTCAGCCAGGACCTCGGCAAGCTGGTGGTGTTCTGCGGCGTGCGCGATTACCCGGCGCGCGTCAAGTGCGCCACCCTGGCCTGGCACACCCTGAAATCCGCCCTGAGCCCCGAACTCACGGAACCGGTAAGCACGGAATGAATCTCGCGCCCATGGCCGTGGTGGGGCGGACCCCCTGGTCCGCGCGGGACGCCCTGGTCCCGCTCTTCGTCCATCATTAAGGATACTCGGTGAACCTAAAATCCCAGATCGTCGCCGCATTTAGAAAAGTCTACGACCCGGAAATGCCGGTCAATATCTACGAACTCGGCCTCATCTATGGCCTCGACGTGGATGCCGCCGGGCAAGTCGCCATCCGCATGACCCTGACCGCGCCCAACTGTCCCGTAGCCGGCAGCCTGCCCGCCGAAGTGGAACGTGCCGCGCGCGCCGTCCCCGGCGTCACCGGCGTCAAACTGGAACTCACCTTCGATCCGCCCTGGACCAAAGACCGCATGTCCGAAGCCGCCAAACTGGCCATGGGTATCGAAGACATCATCCCCATCGCGAGGCTGCGCCGATGAAGTTGACCGCCAATGAAGAATACGGCCTGCGCTGCCTGGTCCGCATCGGTTACGCGGGCGAGGGCGGCAGCCTGACCATTCCCGAAATGAGCCAAGCCGAGGGCGTTTCCCCCGCCTACGCCGCCAAGATTCTGCGCGTGCTCCGCAAGGGCGGATTTGTCAAAGCAGCGCGCGGCAAAGATGGCGGCTATACCCTGGCCCGTCCAGTGGAAGCCATCGTCATCGGCGACGTCATGGACGCGCTCGGCGGGCGCATCTTCGAAAGCAGCTTCTGCGATAGCCATGCCGGCCAGGCGCCCATCTGCACCCGCTCTGTCGATTGCTCCGTGCGTTCCCTCTGGCGCGCCGTCCAAGTGGCCGTGGATCAGGTGCTCAGCACCGCGACTTTGCGCGATTTGTTACAGAACGAAGAAGAAATGAATACCTGGGTGCGCACCATTCCAGGCGCCAAAGGTCTGCACGTCATTCAGTGAACCGTCCCCGCTGTTGCTGCTCCAGCGTGCGGCGCAGAATCGGCAAAACTGCCAGATCCTTTTCACCCGCGAGCTCTTCCTTCAACGCGATGATCGTCGCCAGATCCAGTACCCGCACTCGCACTCCCCCGCCTGTTTCCATCTCAATAGTGTGCGGCAACAGATCTTCGTAGCCGAGTCCACGGCCGATGTTTCCCAACACATCGAGGGGGCCGCAGTTAGTAATCAGGTTGTGATGCCCGGGCGAACGAAGATGGCTGGCGTCCGGCTTGAGCCGCCGGTCCGGCTGCATTCGATAAATAGCATCGAGGGCATCGAGCACGCGCAGGAGTTTGGCTACATTTGCCTCGTCTCGCGCGGGAACGATGTCGAGATCGAACGTATTAACCGGAGCGCCATTCAGAACAGCCGCCAGCCCCCCAACAACGGCAAACTCCACACCACCGTCGTGCAGGGCGCGCAACACCGTCAGAAAATTACTGTCCGGCATTTAATCTTCGGATGGCAAGGATCGCATTCACCTGGCCCTGTAAAAATTGCAGGCGCTCCGCCGGCGTCAGCGAGAGCATCCAGCGGATCAGCGTCAGGTCAACGCCATCTTCGCTGTAATCGGTCTGAGATTGCGGATCCGGTGGCATCACGATTCCCCCTATAGTCTACGCCGTGAAGAGGCACGCATAGGTGGCTCCACCCGGAAAACCGTGCCACCCCCACCGCCGCCCCGCCCCTGCCGGTGCCCGCACCCCGAACTCGCGCCCCATCAAAACGGGGCTTGACTCTTCGCGGTATAATGATGGCGGATGGTGTTCTGCATCCCGCGCCAGCGGGTAGTCGAATCTTCGAATCCTTCCCAGGTAACCGGTAACCCTTGTCGTCGATTTTCCCCTGCTTGGAGGTATCCAACACCCACTTGATGAAATCCAGCGTACGCATCAGCCGAGGCGTAGAAAGCCTCTTTGGCACACGGGACGAAAACATGCGGTTGATTGAGGCTGGGTTGGGCGTCCAGACCCATCTGCTCGACAACAACCTCGAAATCGAAGGCGAGCCCGAGAACGTCACGCGCGCCGCCAACATCCTGGAGGACTACAATACCCTTCTCCGCGAAGGCCACGTCTTCAACAACGGCGATCTAAACAGCTACCTGCGCGTGGTCACCGGCGACCGCGAAGTGTCGCTTCGCGCCCTGGTGAACTCCGGCAAGCAGCGCAACTTCGGCAAGAAAGTTCTGGCGCCCAAGACCGTCAACCAGCGCCGCTACCTGGAAGCCATTGAGCGCAACGACCTGGTCTTCGGCATCGGCCCCGCCGGCACCGGCAAGACCTACCTGGCCGTCGCCATGGCCATTTCCGCGCTGATGAATAAACAGGTGGCGCGCATCGTCCTGACCCGTCCCGCCGTGGAAGCCGGCGAGCGCCTGGGCTTCCTCCCCGGCACCTTGCAGGAGAAGGTGGACCCCTACCTGCGCCCGCTCTATGACGCCCTCTACGACATGCTGGATAGCGAGCGTGTGGAGAAACTTCTGGAGCGCAACGTCATTGAAGTGGCGCCCATCGCCTTCATGCGCGGCCGCACGCTCAACGATAGCTTCATCATTCTCGATGAGGCGCAGAACTGCACCGTGGAGCAGATGAAGATGGTGCTCACGCGCCAGGGCTTCAGCTCCAAGATGGTGGTCAACGGCGACGTCACGCAGATCGATCTCCCCTCCGGCCGGCGCAGCGGCCTGATCGACGCCACCGAAGTGCTCAGGGGCGTGGAAGGCATCAGCTTCGTGCAGTTCGACGAGAAAGACGTGGTGCGTCACGTCTTGGTGCAGCGCATCGTCAGAGCCTACGAGCGCTACAACGAGGCCATCGGTGCCGGCCGCCAGTTTACCCTGCCGCTGGCCACGCTACCGGCCGGGAACGGGAACGGCGAGGTCAAAGTGGAGTTTCCACTCACCGAGACCGCCCCGCTGGCCTGAGGCGCGCCATGCCGTCTCCCGAAGGCAGTAGCGTCCGGTTCCGCCGCGTCCCCGCAAGTTTGCGCCGGGCAGGCATCGAACGCTTCGCCCGCACGCTACAGAAGGAAATCGCCAAAGGCCGGGCGTTCGATACCTTGATCACCGGCGACGCCGAACTCCGCCGCCTGAATCGCGATTTCCGCGGCCAGGACTACGCTACCGACGTGCTCTCGTTCCCGGTGGAGCCGGAGCCAGACAGGAGACCGATTCGACGCGGAGACGCGGAGACGCGGAGAAAGACGCGGAGAGAAGCAAACACAAGGGGGATGGATGGAACGGGAATCGCGCCTTACTCGCGTGGGCGCGCAGAGGAAGCGGAGAACGCGTCGGGAGGTACTGACGGTGCATTCCTGGGCGACATCGCCATCTCCCTGGGGCGCGCCCGCGCCCAAGCGCGTGAATTCGGCCACGCCATCGAGCAGGAAGTCCGGATCCTCATGCTGCACGGTGTGCTACACCTGTGTGGCCAGGATCACGAATCCGATTCCGGGGCCATGGCCCGCGCCGAAAAACGCTGGCGTGCCAAACTCGGCCTGCCCAACGGCCTGATCGAACGGGTGCGGTCATGATCCTGGCAGTCGTACTCGCCCTCTGGGTGGTCATCCCGCTGCTCGGGCTGATGACTTTCGTACAGGTCCTATACCTGGAAAGCTTGCGTCTTCGTACCCGCGACCTGCCCTCGCTGAGGTTCTTCAAGGAGACGCTCGAAGACCGGATCGGCATCCCTACCGAGGATGGCGCCGGCGCCTTCTCGCTGGTCAAACACACCCTGCTCTCCATCCTCGGCATTCTCTACTTCGCCTGGTTCGCGGGCGAGGCGCCCTGGCACGCCGCCATCTTCTGGCAGGCCGTCGCCGCCGTCGTGCTCACCATGATCGCGGTCTCCTTCGCGCTGCCCCAATTGCTCTACCGCCGCACCAGCGGCCACTGGCTGCTGCCGCTGGTCCCGCTGATCCGCCTCTTCGCTTTGATCGCGCGCCCCTGCGTCGCCCTGCTCACCTTCTTTCAGTCGCTGATCGATCTCACCGACGATGCTGCCCCAGACGCCGACGAACCCACTTCGGCGGAAAACATCGAGGCCCTCATTTCCGCCGGCACCGAAGAGGGATTGATCGAAGAAGAAGACCGCGAGCTGATCCAGTCCGTGGTGGAGTTCGGCGACAAGGTGGTGCGCGAAGTCATGACCCCGCGGCCCAACATAGTCGCCATCTCCGCCCATGCCACGCTGGAGCAGTTGCGCCAGCTCGTCATCACCGAGCAGTTCTCGCGCATCCCGGTCTACGAACAGACCATCGACCAGGTGATCGGCTTCATCCACGTGCGCGACATGTTCGAGATGGAGGAAGAGGAGCGCGAGCACGGCACTGTCCGCCAACTGCTGCGCACCATTCGCCTGGTGCCGGAGACCAAGCCGGTGAGCATCCTGATGCGCCAGATGCAGCAGGAGAGCAGCCACATGGTAATCGTGGTGGATGAGTACGGCAACACCGCCGGCCTGGCCACCATGGAAGATTTGCTGGAAGTCATCATCGGCGAAATCCGCGACGAGCACGAGCCAGAAAGCGATGTCGCCGACGATGGCCATGGCGGCTTTATCGTCTCCGGCAGCTTCGATCTGGACCGCATCTCCGACCTCGTGAAAGCCTTCCACCGCGAAGAAGAGATCGAATCCACCACGGTGGGCGGGCTGGTCAGCGAATGGCTGGGGCGCGTGCCCAAGGCCGGCGAGAGCGTCGACCGCGACGGCGTCCGCCTGGAAGTACTGGTCTCCGACGGCTTGCGCGTCGGCCAGGTCCGCATCGGTAAGTCCCTAACGGTTGCTCAATGAATACTGAATTGAATACAGAGTCCACTGCGGCGTCGAAGCCGGAGTTTAAGTCGGGGTTCGTCTCCATCATCGGCCGGCCGAACGCCGGGAAATCCACTTTGCTCAACGCTCTCGTGGGCCAGAAGGTGGCCATCGTCGCCGATAAGCCGCAGACCACGCGGACGTCTATTCAGGGCGTGGTCACTCTGCCCGAGGCGCAGGTCGTTTTCATCGATACTCCCGGCATCCATCGCGCCAATTCGCAGCTCAACAAGCGCCTGATGGATACCGTGCGCAACTCGCTGGAGGAACGCGACCTCCTGGTGTTTGTGGCCGACGCCGCGCGCCGCTTCAACGAACAGGACCGGCACGCCATCGACGTGGCCCGCCGCGCCGATACGCCCTGCGTGCTGGCGCTCAACAAGGTGGATCTCATCAAGGACAAGTCGCTGCTGCTGCCGCTCATTGAGGAGTACCGGGCGGTGTACGAATTTGCCGATTACGTTCCCGTGTCCAGCGTGAAGCGCGGCGGCACCGCCGAATTGCTCAAGGTCATTCTCAAGTATCTGCCGGCCGGGCCGCTGTATTTCCCCGAAGACCACGTCACCGACCAGCCGGAGCGCTTTCTGGCCGGCGAGTTGATTCGCGAAAAGGTGCTGCGCGCCACGCGCCAGGAAGTGCCGCACGCCGTGGCGGTGACGGTGGACAAGTGGGAAGATAAGCCCAAGATGACCACCATCTACGCCACCATTCACCTGGAGCGCGACGGGCAGAAGGCGATTGTGATCGGTACCGGCGGCGCCATGCTGAAGCAGATCGGCACCCAGGCCCGCCAGGAAATGGAGCGCCTGTTCGGGCTCAAGATCTATCTGGACCTGCACGTTCGCGTGCAGCCCAACTGGCGCGAGAACCGCAGCTTTCTGAACGCCCTTGACTGGCGTACAATGACCGGAGAAGACGATGCATAAAATACTATTTTCCGCTTTCCTCGCACTGTTCCTGATGCAGGCTGTTTGTTTGGCAAAGGATCCTCCGCAGGTGACGGACGACACTATCAGCGACGCGGTGCGCGTCCGGCTGGCCAGCGACCAGGTGGTCGGTGTACTTCCTTTGGAGGTGACGGTGCAGCAGGGCGTGGTGACACTCGCCGGTTCCGTCGATCAAAAGAGTCTGCGGTCCAGGGCGGAATCGGTCGCCCGAAAGGTGAAGGGAGTGAAGAAGGTGGTCAACAACATCGAAGTCAAGGCGCGAACCTCGGACAAATGAGCGATGCTGCCGGATGGGTGGGGCGGCCCCCCCGGTCCGCGCGGGACACCCTCGTCCCGCGGCCGGAACAACGCACTCGGCATCTTGCAGGGTGCCAACAGGCCGACGGGGGCGTCGGTCGCGGACCAGGGGGTCCGCCCCACCATCAGCGCGGACGGTTCCTTGCCCGCGAGAATTTTTCGGCATCGGGCGCCTTCGCCTGCCAACTGATCTGCTTACTCCTTATCGCGGTGCCGGCTCTCGCCCAGGGTTTCGGAAACCTGCAATTCGAGCACGTGGCGGAAGGGTACCGCTTCACGGAAGGACCGGCATGGTCCAAGGAGGGCGGCTATCTCGTCTTCAGCGACACCCCAAGCGACCGAATCCTAAAATGGGTACCGGGCAGCGATGTCACCGTCTACCGCACCGATGCGCACGGTCCCGCCGGCAATGCCTTCGACGCCCAGGGCCGCCTCTACACTTGCGAAACCCGCACGCGGCGCGTCACTCGCACCGGCAAGAACGGCAAAATCGAGGTGCTGGCCGAGTCCTGGGAAGGCAAGCGGCTGAACGCTCCATCAGGGATTGTGGTCTCTCGCAACGGGCACGTCTATTTCACCGATCCCGCTTTTGGGGAACAGAGCGATCACCGCGAGCTGGATTTCCACGGCGTCTACCACATCCCGCCGAAAGGCCCCATGACGCTGGTGGCCAAATCCGCCTCCCGGCCGCGCGGCATCGCGCTTTCGCCCAACGGGCGCACGCTCTACGTGTCCAACGCCGACGAGCACAACCTCCGCGCCTGGGACCTGGACCGCAACGGCGAGGCGGCGGGCGAGCGCGTGCTGGCCACCAAAATCGAAGGCGCTCCGGGCGGCATCGCGGTGGACGCCCAGGGCAACCTGTGGGTGGCCGCCAAAGGAATCGCCGTCTACAGCCCCGAAGGCGGACGCGTCCACCTGATCGAAATTTCCGACGTGGTCTCTAGCCTCGCCTTCGGAGATGCCGACACGAAGGCCTTGTTTCTCACCGCGCGCGGCGTGCTCCTCCGCGCGCGCCCGGACGACCAATGACGGACGACCGCCGCTACCCCAAGCGCCCGATCCTCGCCGTGGGCGCGTTGATCTTCCACCGCGGACACATCCTCATGGCGCAGCGCGGCAAGGAGCCGTTGAAGGGCTGGTGGTCGCTGCCCGGCGGCGCGCTAGAAATCGGCGAGAGCCTGGATTGCGCCGTGCGCCGCGAAGTCCGCGAAGAGACCGGCCTCGAAATCGAGCCGCTTGGCGTCTTCGAAATCTTCGAGCGCATCATGCGCGACGCTACCGGCGCGGCCGAGTACCACTACGTGCTGATCGACTCTATCTGCCGCGTCACCGGCGGCACGCTGTGCGCGGGCGATGACGTCTGCGGCGTCGAATGGGTGAAGCCGGAGGGCTTAAAGAACCTCCAAATTACCGAAGGCACGCTCGACGTGATTGAGAAGGCCTTCCGCCAACGGCGAAGATATAAGAAGGTGCCGGTCAAGCAACCGCTGCCCAACGCGAGGAAGAAATAAATGGCCGCCGATAAACGCCGGTGAACGCCGATGACTCACATGGCTTATCTGCGTTCATCGGCGTTCATCGGCGGCCCGTCATGGTTTTTGCTTCTAACGGTCGCGGCTGGCTCGCGTGAGAATATATTTTCGAGGAAGTGGCCATCTTGAAGACAAGCGCTGAAGTCTTGGAATTCGAAGCTCTGCGGCAACTGCTGGGCCGCTACATCGCGAGCCCGTTAGGCAAACGTGAACTGGAAAAGGTGCGTCCACTGGCCGACCGCGCGCAACTCGATACCGCTCTCGCCGAAGCCGGAGAGGCCATTCAATACCTGCACTCCGCCCTGCACCCGCAAGCCGCCGGGCGCGGCGCCGCGCTGCGCATCGAGTTCGGCGGCATCCCGGACGTGGAACCCGCGGTGCACAAACTGCACATCGAAGGCGCGGGTCTGGAGCCGAAGGAAATCTTCGAGCTGTTCACCCTGCTGGATGTTGCCGCCGACGCCAAGTCGTATCTGGCCGCCGCCGCCGAGCGCTTCCCGCTGCTGGGACGGCGCGCCGCCGCCATCGGCGAGTTTCGCGCCCTGCTACGCGAGCTGGATGGCAAAATTCTGCCCGACGGCTCTGTGGCAGACCATGCCAGCGTGGCGCTGGGCCGCCTGCGCCGCGATATCGAGCGTCAGAAGAAGAACATCCACGAATCGCTGGAGCGCTTCCTGCGCTCCCACCGCGAGGAGGGCGTGCTGCAGGAGGAGTTCGTCACCATCCGCAACGAGCGCTTCGTGGTTCCGGTGATCGCCGGACAGCGCCGCAAGATCGATGGCGTGATTCATGCCGCCAGTTCCAGCGGGCACACGCTGTTTGTGGAGCCGCTAGAGACCATCGACCTCAACAACGAACTGGTGCGCCTCACCGAGGAGGAGATGCGCGAGGTCTACCGCGTCCTGCTGGAGATCACCAACCGTCTGCGCGCGTACGGCGATTCCATCCGCCAGACGCTGGTCACCATGGCGGAGCTGGAGCTGATCTTCGGCAAGGCGAAGTTCGCCAACGATTTCGATTGCACAATCCCGCGCTTCGGCGAGCGCCTCTACCTCAAGGACGCGCGCCATCCGCTGCTGGCCGACGTGATGCGGCGGCGCCGCAAGGCGCCGGTCCCCATTTCGCTCGAACTCACCCAGGAGCGCCGCACGCTATTGATCAGCGGCCCCAACACCGGGGGCAAGACGGTGACCTTGAAAACGGTCGGATTGCTCAGCCTGATGGCGCAAGCCGGCCTGCCGGTGCCGGCCGCC
>JANYJN010000193.1 GCA_025358475.1 Candidatus Solibacter sp. | reverse complement strand
GTTGCGCCGCCCCAATACACGGCTGATCGCGAGCGTGGCGTTCTTCCCGGAGAAATACGGGGACGGCCTGCTGAAACTGGCGCTGGATATCCTCTCCCGCAAAGCGGTGCCGCCGGCCGTTTTCACCACCCACCAGACCATTACGCCCGACAACGTGGATCACTTCTACCCGAACGACAGTCTGCGGGCGACGCCGGCGTAGCCAGATCGCGCCTTACAGCAACTTGAAGGGGCACATACGCAATGCCCGGATATTTCCCCTGGGAAGAGTGCGGTTCGCAGGCGAAACCGCCTGCGCCACCAACGGCCAAGCGTTGGCATGCAATGGTGGGGCAGGCTTCAGCCTGCCAACGCCCGCCTGCGCGCGCATTTTTCTTAGCGCCTCAGGGAGCGTTTACCGGAAATTGAACTACATATTTTTCTAGACAGAGACTAGCTGCCGGGCCACTTCCAAGTACTCATGAATGGCGTCGTGAATGTTCGCCAATGCCTCTTCCTCTGTGGTCCCTTGCGACCAGCAGCCCGGCAGTCCCGGACAGCACACACTGTAGCCTTCTTCCGTTGGAGTGAGCGCCACTGGATACTTCATAGCCTGATGTTACCACCGGCCCCTGACAGCACGTACTTCAGTTATCATGATGGCCATGCTCAAGCTTGTCGTATTGTTTCTCAGCGTATTATTTCTAGCTTCGGCGGCCGAGTTGCCCTCGAAGAAGTACCTCAACCTGGCGGCTCTCAAGACGATGGCCGCCGCGGCGGAGACGGAAGCGAAGAAGCGCGGTGTGGAAGTGACCATCTGCATCATGGACGAAAGCGGTAATCTGCTGTTCCTGCAGAGGGCCGACGGCGCCACATTGAATACCATCCAGTTCGCGCAGAAGAAGGCGAAACACGCGGCGCTCTATGGACGGCCTTCAGGCGCGGCGGAAGATTCGTTGAAGAAAGGAGATCTCGGGATACTCATTTTTCCGGACGGATTCCCCAACCGCGGCGGGCTGCCCATCAAAGTCGACGGGAAGACCATCGGCGCGATTGCGTGTAGCGGCGCCCCGAGCGAAGTGGATGAAGCCATTTCGCAGGTAGCGATCGACGCGTTGCTGAAGCCCTAGGAGTGGCGAAGAGCGCGGCCGCGGTTCACATGCGGTCACGGGCTGGAGGGGGCATTGCCCCCACCTTACTCCAGGTAGAAGACTTCCTTCAACATGGCGAAACGCTCGCCGCTCCGCTGGTCGGGGACGGGTTCGAAGAGGCGGCCCATGCACTCCTGCCAGCGCTGGTTGACGGGGTCTTTATCGAGCTCGTCCCATGACTTATCGAAATTTTCGGTGCGCAGAACCAGGGTCAGATCCTGGCCCCGGCGAAAGACGGAGTAATCGCTGATGCCGACTTCCTTCAACTTCTCCAGCAACTCCGGCCAGACGCGCTTGTGTTCTCTTTCGTATTCTTCGACGGCGTCCGATTTGATGCGCAGTTTGAATGCGTAACGCGGCATAACCCCTCTAGGCGTAGCTCGAAACCGCGGCCATATTCTTCTGGCCCCGCTCGGCGGTGATCTTCTCCAGATAGCCGCTCTGGCGGAAGGCGTCCATGGCGTCGGCGGGCAGTCCCTTGGAGACGGCCCACTCGCGGATCACGGGGCGCACGTCGCTGGAGAAGGCGTCCTTGAGGCACGATTCGGCATCCACTAGCGCGCAACTGGTCTGATACCCGGCGAGCTTTTCGTGGTCCACCATCGCCGCCTTGGCAAACAGTTCCATGGCGGTGGTGACGGTCTGGATCATAGCTTCGATCTTGCCCTTGAGATTGTGGCTCTGATCGATCATATAGGCGATATCGGCGCGCTGCCCGGTCTCCCATTCGAAATGTGCAATCTCGTGGAAGATGCGGAAGACCTGGTAGGGGTCGATGGAACCCATCGTCAGATCGTCGTCGGCGTAGCGCCGGTCGTTAAAATGAAATCCCGCCAACATATTCATGTCGAGTAGCCAGGCCACAATCTGTTCGATGTTCTGTGCCTGATAGTGGTGGCCGGTATCCACCAGGACTTTGGCTTTTGGGCCGGCAGCCTGCGCCAGCAGCAACGCCATGCCCCAATCGGCGATGTCGGTATGGTAGAAAGCGGGCTCGAAGGGCTTGTATTCCACCATCATGCGTTGGCCCTCGGCGAGCGCGGCGTGGGTGGTTTTCAATCCCTCTTCAAACCAGCGGCGGCGATGCCGTATGTTCTGCGTGCCGGGGTAATTGGAACCATCGGCGAACCAGAGCGAGAGATCGCGGCTGCCCAGGCGCTTCTGGATTTCGACGCAATTCAGAATGTGGTCCATGGCCTCCTGACGAATCGCCGCATCGGGGTTGCCCAGGGAGCCGTACTTGTAGTTCTGGTCCTGGAACACGTTGGGGTTGATGGAACCCGGGCGCAGCCCATGCTTTGCGGCCAGAGCCTGCACATCCGTGCAATCGCCGGCGCCCTTAGGCAGGTCCCACAGGACGTGCAGCGCGATGCTGGGACAAACGCCCGTCACGCGGTGCACCAGGCCGGCATCGGCGAATTTCTCCGCCGTGGAGGTAGCCGCGGCGGGCTGCAGGAATTTGCCGAAACGGGTACCGGTATTGGCAAAGCCCCATGAGGGCAATTCGATGTGAAACGCGTTCAACGCGAGGATGATTCGATCAGTCTGTTTGTTAGAAATCACGATTTGGCCGCCCAATCCTCTATCATCTATGGTTTAGGGGTAACACGTCAAACGGATCAGCAGCAACGGTTGTAGTTTCGCTATGCGGAACATCGGATGCACTTTCTCTTCCGTGGAAGTTACGGAAAAGGTGGTATTTAAATGGCGGAAACCGATCAAAGCAGGCCACCTTGCCGGTAGCCGCCAGTGCGTGGCGTGTTTTCTCCGTTGAAACAATGGCGCTATCGCCGAAACTGCTTGGCAGGCTCGCCAACGGAGACATACCATGATCGAAATGTCAGTTCTATGGTTGAGGCGTAGTGCGTTTGTCGCGCTGCTGGCGGGATTCGTCTTCGGCGCGGACCCGGCAAGTGTATCCGAACTGCGTCGCGGTTTCGAGCGGCCGCCGGACGATGCGCGCATGATGGTGCGCTGGTGGTGGTTTGGTCCGTCGGTGAGCAAGCCCGAGCTGGAACGCGAGATGCGGTTCATGAAAGAGGGCGGCATCGGCGGGTTTGAAGTGCAACCCACCTATGCGCTGGAACTGGACGACGCGGCCAAGGGCATCAAGAATCTTCCTTATATGAGCGCGGAGTTCCTGGATGCGCTGACGTTCACCGGCCAAAAGGCCAAGGAACTGGGACTGCGCATGGATTTGACGCTTGGCAGCGGATGGCCGTTCGGCGGGCCGCACATTCCGGTGGACCTGGCCTCGCCGCGGCTGCGGGTGGCGCGCGCGGCGCCGGAAGCGATGCCGGAATTGCAGCCCGGCGAAAAGCTGATCGCAGTGTTCCTGGACGGCAAGCAGGTGGCGGTGACGAACGGTAAGGTGGCGGTACCCGACGGAAAGGGGGCGGGGGCCAGCGGGCAGGCCACGTTCTTCATTGCAAGCCACACGCGACAGACAGTGAAGCGTCCGGCGGTGGGCGCCGAAGGCTTTGTGCTGAATCACTACGACACTGCCGCGATTCAGGCGCATTTGAAGGCGGTGGGCGAGCCTTTGCTGAAGGCGCTGGCGAAAACGCCGCCGTACGCCATCTTCAGCGACAGCCTGGAAGTCTACGGCTCGGATTGGACCGGCGATTTCATGGCGGAGTTCCAGAAACGGCGCGGCTATGACCTGACGCCGTACCTGCCCGCGCTGGCCGGCGAC
>JANYJN010000617.1 GCA_025358475.1 Candidatus Solibacter sp. | reverse complement strand
CGGGCGCCCGGGCAGAACGGCCTCCAGGAGTACATAGGTACCCTGCCGGCATCCGCTAATGGGCAGCACGCTGGACCGCACGTCTTAATCCTAATCTACTTATCGGACGGAAAGCCATGGAGAAGAGTTGAACAAGGGAGGCCGTCCATTCAACGCAGAGACGCAGAATGCGCGGAGATAGGCGCAGAAAAGGTGAAAACCAGTCGCGCCAACCCTTGGTTACCCGCCCGCTCGTCCAGAAACTTACCGCCGCCCATCCCTTAGAATGCGCTCTCTCCGGAATTCCCTCGGCAACTCATTGATTCCTCGTGGTGCTTAGTGGGATAAGGCTCTGCCTTGTCCATCCAAGCGAAGCTCGGACTTCTTTGCTCCGCTTTCTCCGCTCGCTCCGCCATCCGGCGAGCGCGTGAATCGTGTCCTTCCCTCACTCGCGCTTCAGACCCAAACCGCTGCCCACTGGCTTGACCTCGGGCCGCACCCACGATACGGTAAGTGAGGGTGGCCAATAGATGGAACACGAGCCAGGAAATGTGGCGCTGAACGCCGCGCTTATCTCTGTGTCTCTGCGTCTCTGCGTCGCAGGGACGGCTTCCCTCTCATCGGCTCTCCCGTCAAGGGAGTTCCCCGTACACGAACTCCCATGACTACCCGAACCCTCCGCCGCCACGCCCTCGCCATTTTCCGCGCCGCGCTCGCCGCGGCAGATCCCGCGGACGCCGTCGCACGCCACCTGGAACGCCGTAGTTTCGCCCGCTTCCGCAACATCTACCTGATCGGGGCAGGGAAGGCGGGAGCATCCATGGCGCAGGCCGCCGAGCGCGTCCTCGGCCGCCAGATCACCGCCGGCCTGATCAATGTGAAGGACGGCCACCTTGCCAAATTGCGCCGCATTGAGTTGAACCAGTGCGGCCACCCCGTCCCCGATGAGCGTGGCGTGGCCGGCGCGGAGCGTATCGCGCAAATCGCCGAAGGTGCCGGCCCCGCCGACCTCGTGATCTGCTTGATCTCCGGCGGCGCTTCCGCTCTCTTGCCCCTGCCCGCCGCCGGCATCACCCTTCAGGAAAAGCAGGCCGCTACCCGCCTGCTCCTGGCCTCCGGCGCTACCATCCACGAGATCAACGCAGTCCGCAAACACATCTCGCGCATCAAAGGCGGGCAACTGGCGCGCCTCGCCGCCCCCGCCCGCGTCGAATCCCTCCTTCTCTCCGATGTCATCGGCGACAATCTCGACGTCATAGGTTCCGGCCCCACCGCCCCCGACGCCTCCACCTTCGCCGCGGCCGGGGCCGTTCTCGACCGCTACCAAATTCGCCCTCGCGTGCCGGCCTCCGTCCGCCACCGCATCGAGCAGGGCGAGCGCTACGAAATCCCCGAGACGCCCAAACCCGCCGACCCGCTGTTCTCCCGCGTGCGCAATACCGTGGTGGGCGGCAACCGCCTGGCGCTTGACGCCGCCGCCCGCGCCGCCCGCCAACTCGGATACCGCACCCTGATCCTCTCCAGCACCATCCAGGGCGAGACCCGCGAGATCGCCCGCATGCATGCCGCCATCGCCCGCGAGATCGCCGGCGCCGGGCGTCCCATACGGCCTCCGGCCTGCATCATCACCGGTGGCGAAACCACCGTCACCATCCAGGGCGATGGCCTCGGCGGACGCAACCAGGAGTTCACCCTCGCCGCCGCCCTGGAGATCGCCGGCCTGGACCGCGTCGTGGTCTTCAGCGCCGGCACCGATGGTACCGATGGCCCCACCGATGCCGCCGGCGCCATCGCCGATGGCCGAACCCTTGCCCGCGATACGGAAGCGCGCCTATACCTCGACCGCAACGATTCCTACCATTACTTCCAGCCGCTCGGCGACCTGGTAATCACCGGCCCTACCAATACCAACGTCATGGATATCCACCTGATTCTGGTAGGATCGCAAGAGTGAGTTTCTGGCGTAAACAAGTCATCGATTTCGCCCTCGATCGCGAGACCCAAGCGGCCATCGAAGAACAGCGTGCCTGGATAAACCGCGAGCCCGCGAACCCCAAGTGCTATTACCATCTGGCGCAGTTGTACCGCGTGGCATTTAAGCCCGATGAAGCGCTCGGACTGCTCCTCGAAGCCGTCCGCCTCGACGCGGACTTCGCCGACGCCCACGCTTCTCTCGCGGAAATCTACGTCCTGCGCGACGATTACCCCTCCGCCTGGCGCCATGCCCGCCTGGCCGAAGCCAACGGAATCCCGCGCGTAGTGGAAATGCTCATCAGAAATGAAGTCACCCCAACATAAAATATATCTTGGCGCGCTAATTTTCCCGATTTTTCAATAATTTCCGCGTTCTTCCGCACCCCGGCCACCCCAGTTCCCAACGACCCCGTATGCCATGATGAAAACAGAAGGGGACGCCTTGGCGGACGTCCCCGCCCGGCCGGGCATGGGCATATCGTCAACGTGAACGGTGAGGCCGTCTTCCTTTTGGGTTCCGGTCTTCGCTCCTACAGCCGCGCGATCTCAGCGCAGATCGGCTTCAGCGCCGGATACATCGATTGATACACCCGGTGCGCCTTCGCATAGAACGCCGCCTCGCCCGCGTCCGGCGTCACCGCCTCCGTCTCACGGATCGCTACGCGGCACATTTCCGGCACGCTGCCGTATTGCCCCGACAACGCCAATAGCGCCGCGCCATACGCCGACCCTTCCTGCGTCTCCAGCGTGACCACCCGCTTATTCAAAATCCCCGCCAGCAACCGCCGCCAGAACGCGCTCCCGGCGCCGCCGCCGGAGGCGCGCACGTCGCTCACCGCTACGCCCAAGTCCTCGATGATGTCCAGACAATCGCGCTGGCTGTACGACACGCCTTCGATCACCGCGCGAATCAGGTCGGCCCGCGTGTTGCGCGCCGTCAGCCCGATCCATCCGCCGCGGATGGTCGCGTCCAGGTGCGGCGTCCGTTCGCCCATCAGATAAGGCAGCCAGAACAGCCCCTGCGCGCCCACTGGCGACTTCGCCGCTTCTTCTGTCAGCGCGTCGTACTCCACGCCCGGCGCCAGTTGATTGCGGAACCACTGCAAGCTCAGCCCCGCGCCCTGCGTCACCCCCATCACGTGCCACTTATCGCGCACCGCGTGGCAGAACGTGTGGACGCGCCCGGCCGGGTCGTACGCCACTTTCTCCATGTGCGCGAACACCACGCCGCTGGTCCCCAGCGTGCAGGAGACAATCCCCTCCTCCACAATTCCGTTGCCCACCGCGCTGGCTGCTTGATCGCCGCCGCCGCCCACCACCGGCGTCCCAACCTTCAACCCAGTCAGCACCGCCACCTCCGCCGTGATCGCGCCCGTGACCTCGCTCGATTCGTAACAGCGCGGCAGAATCGCCCGGTCCAGGCCCAGCCCGTCCATCATCTCGTAACTCCACCGCCGGTTCACCACGTCGAACACGCTCGTCCCCGAGGCGTCGGAGACCTCGGTGGCGAACTCGCCGGTCAGCCGGAAGCGTACGTAATCCTTGGGCAGCAGCATTTGGCGCACGCGTTCGAAATTGGCCGGCTCGTGGTCCCGCACCCACAGCAGTTTGGGCAGCGTAAACCCGGTCAGCACCGGGTTTGCCGTGTAGCGCAGCACGTTCTCGCGCCCGATCTTAGCGTTGACGAAATCCACCTGCGCCTGGCTGCGCTGGTCGCACCAGATCAGCGACGGACGAATGACATGGTGCGCCTGGTCCAGAATTACCAGGCCGTGCATCTGCCCGGAAAGCCCGATGCCCTTCACCTCGGCGCCGCTCACGCCGGCCTTAGCCAGCACGCCGCGGACCGCCTCCACCACCGCGTCCCACCAATTCTCGGGCCTCTGCTCCGCCCACTGCGGATGCGCCATCTGGATGTCTTCGTGGAGCGCGGTGTACCCCGCGCGTACGCCGCCGCGCTCATCCACCAGAAGCGCGCGCGAACTACCGGTGCCAACGTCTATTCCAAGCCACATGCGGACATGGTAACAACCCTCCCCGTGGTACAAACGGCCGGCGCCATCAATGCGGGCAGGTGGCCAACCCGCGCGGCGGTCGGAGCCCCGAGCGTGAGGGAGGGGTTGCGCCCAACAGCACAACTACAGACGCTCGAAGACCTGGTTGACCGTTAGGGCGATCCCTCCCGTGATACGCCAGCAAATCGCCTGCTTCCGCGCTATGGAAAGGGACGGCTTTTCGAGCACTTTGTTCTCAGCACCCCCGTCCCGGCGCCGCATGTTATAAGAGAGATTGGCTTCTGGAATCGCTGAGCTTATCCTTTATTTTCGGTCGGCGCGCCGGAACTCACCGAGAGTCTCTCCTCGAAAGTCGTAGTGCGAGCTTCCAGGGTGCCGCAACGGGTTTGGAGCAGATCATGGAACAAACGGCAGATATCGCTTTAATCGGTCTGGCAGTCATGGGCCAGAACCTGATTATGAATATGAACGACCACGGGTACACGGTGGTCGCCTTTAACCGGACCACCGCCAAGGTCGATGAGTTTCTGAACGACGCCGCCAAGGGCCGGACCACCATCCTGGGCGCTCACTCCATCGAAGAGATGGTGAAGCTGCTGAAGCGGCCCCGCAAGATCATGCTGATGGTCAAGGCGGGCAAGCCGGTGGACGAGTTCATCGAGACGCTGCTGCCCTACCTGGAGCCGGGCGATCTGATTATCGACGGCGGCAATTCCCACTTTCCGGACACCATTCGGCGCACCCACTACCTGGAGAGCAAAGGCTTGCTGTTTATCGGCACCGGTGTGTCGGGCGGCGAGGAAGGCGCGCGCTTCGGCCCCTCGATGATGCCGGGCGGCAGTGTGGCGGCATGGCCGTTGGTGAAGAATATTTTCCAGGCGATCTGCGCCAGGACTCCCGAAGGCGAGGCCTGCGCCGAGTGGGTGGGCAGCGACGGCGCCGGGCACTTCGTGAAGATGACGCACAACGGCATCGAATACGGCGACATGCAGTTGATCTGCGAGGCGTACCAGCTTATGAAGGAAGCGGTGGGCCTGAGCAACGAAGAGATGCACGATGTCTTCACCGAATGGAACAAGGGTGAACTGGACAGCTATTTAATCGAAATCACGCGCGACATTCTGGGCTTCAAGGACCCCAAGACGGGCGAGCAGGTGGTGGACAAGATTCTGGACACCGCCGGACAGAAGGGTACCGGCAAGTGGACCAGCCAGAGTTCGTTGGACCTGGGGATTCCAGTGACGCTGATAGGCGAGGCCGTGTATGCGCGCTGCCTGAGCGCTATGAAGGAAGAACGCGTAGCCGCCAGTAAGATCCTGTCGGGGCCGAAGTTTGAGTTCACGGGCGACAAGAAGGCGTTCGTGGAAGACATCCGGCAGGCACTGCTGGCTTCGAAAATCGTCAGCTACGCGCAGGGGTTCATGATGTTGCGCGAGGCGGCGAAAGAGTACAAGTGGGATCTGCATTACGGCGAAATCGCCACCATGTGGCGCGCCGGCTGCATCATCCGCAGCGCGTTCCTGGGCAAGATCAAAACTGCATTTGCCAACCAGCCGGACCTCAGCAACCTGTTGCTGGATAAGTATTTCACGGGCGTGATCCAGCGAAGCCAGGCTTCCTGGCGGCGGGTTGTGGCCAAGGCGGTGGAGGCGGGCGTCCCGGTGCCGGCGTTCATGACGGCGCTGGCGTTCTTTGACGGCTATCGCAGCGCGCGGTTACCGGCGAACCTGCTGCAGGCGCAGCGCGATTACTTCGGCGCGCACACCTACGAGCGCGTGGACCAGCCGCGCGGCAAGTTCTTCCACACCAACTGGACAGGCAAGGGCGGCAACGTTTCGGCCGGAACCTACACCGTTTAAGCTCAGTGGGGCAGCCAATCCTGGCTGCCGCCGGCAAGCTTGCCCCAATGCCCACTCAATTTGTCAAAGCAATGGCGATGCCGAGGATTTGGGCGGACCCCCCGGTCCGCGTGGGACGGCCTCGTCCCGCAGCCGGGACAACGGTATCGGCATCTTGCAGGGCGTCGGCCGCGGACCGGGTGGCATTGGGCAAGATTGCCTGCCCCACACCGAAGCCGGGGCAATATTTCACCATTCTGAGGAGAACTGATTGAGCGCAGAGATTACGCAACTCGCATCCCGGATCCGCCTGTTGTTGATGGACGTTGATGGCGTCCTGACCGACGGAAAGCTTTACAACGTTCCCGGGCCCGATGGCAAGATGGCGGAGACCAAGGGCTTCGATTCCCAGGACGGCATTGCGCTGCAATGGCTGGCGCGCGCGGGGATCGCCACGGGACTGATCAGCGGGCGCGTTTCCCCGGCCACCGTGGAACGCGCCGCACAGTGCAAGTTCAAGTACGTCTTCCAGGGACACACGGAGAAGATTCCGATTCTGGAGGAGATCCTGGCGGACGCCAAACTCGCGCCCGAAGAGGTGGCTTACATCGGCGACGATTTCACCGACGTGGTGGTGATGCGGCGCGTGGGCCTTGCCATCGCGACCGCCAACGCGCGGCCGGAGATGAAGCCCATCGCGCACTACGTCACGGAGGCGCCCGGGGGTCAGGGAGCCGTCCGCGAAGTGGTGGAGCTGCTGCTGAAAGCGCAGGGCAAGTGGGACGGCATTTTGAAACATTACGAACTTAGTCTGGAGAAATGAATTGATGAACACTGGCCTGAATATTCGTCAAGACGGCGCGCTGGATTTCCTATCGCTGGGCGCGCTGGTGCATCGTCTGGACCCGGGAATCATCCCGTTCCGCAAGGCGACCGAATGCAAGATCCACGTGAGTGGCGGCGAATTCAATTGCGCCGCGAACCTGGCCGATTGTTTCGGCCTGAACACGGGCGTGGCGAGCGCGATGGTGGATTACCCAATCGGCGCGCTGATTGCCGAGCGCGTGCGCGCCATGGGTGTGAAGCCGTTCTACAAGCAGTTCAAGCACAACGGCGTGACCGGTCCCAACATGGCCGCGGTATATAGCGACCAGGGCTGGGGGGTGCGAGCGCCGGTGGTTTTCTACAACCGCTGCAACGAAGCGGCGGCGCAGTTGAAGCCGGGCGATTTCGATTGGAAGGCGATTTTCGCCGGCGGCGTGCGCTGGTTCCACTCCGGCGGCATCTTCGCGGCACTGTCGCCCACCACGGCGGAAGTCATCATCGAGGCCATGCAGGCGGCAAAAGAGGCGGGCGCGGTAACCTCGTTCGACTTGAATTATCGCGCTAAGCTGTGGAATATTTCGGGCGGCGAAGAGCGCGCCGTGGCGGTGCTGGACCGCATCGTGAAGAACGTGGATGTCCTGGTGGGCAACGAGGAAGATCTGCAAAAGGGCCTCGGCATTCCCGGACCGGAAGTCGCGGCGAAATCCAAGCT
>JANYJN010000155.1 GCA_025358475.1 Candidatus Solibacter sp. | reverse complement strand
GTCCAGATAGGCATCCACGTTGTTGCCGGTGGTGACGGTGCCGCCGGCGGGCAGCCAGTCGCTCGGGAAGGTGACCAACTGCCGGGCAGTATCCATCGGAGATTGCTGCCACACCCGGCCCTGGGCGTGGACGTACAGGTTGTGGCGGAACAGCAGGTCTCCGCTTTCGGCGTCGATGAGGAGTTCATACCAACTCTCGGAGCCGGCTTCCAGGAAGACCCGATACGCCAGCCGGGCCGAAGCGGCGGTCATGGGAAAGATCGCCAGTTCCGCGGTAATCGGGCTGAAACGTTGGCCTCGCGGGTTACGAAAACCCTTTTTGCCCTCTGTCAGCGCGACCGGCGAAAGCGCGGGCGCGGCCATGCCGATCTTTTCAAACGCCGCGCTCACGGCTTCTTCCACGCTCAATCGTGGCTTAGTGGACAGGTGCAATTCCGGAACTACCTCGTCGGCGCCAGCGTGTATCACTTCGCCGGTTGCGCTCAAGGTGAACTTGATCTGTCCGTTAAATACATCGATGCCGTTCAGGGTTTGGTGGAACGCCAGAAACACGGCGCCGCCGGACCCATCCTGGGACACGAGGCGCAGGCCATCCACTTCCGGAGCGGTCAGGGGAAACAGGGTCCGGTGGGCGCGCAGGAAGTTGCGCGCGATGTCTTCGGGCTGGGCGGTGGAAGGCGCGGAGAGCGCGTGCCCTTCCCGGAAGAACGTCTTGGGCAGTCCGTAGCGGTTCGGGGCAATCCGCACTCCACGGCCGGCGGCCGCTGGCGATGCCAGGAAGGTGTCAATGACGCCGCGGCGCCCCGCGACGATGGCTTTGGTCCCATCCGCACCGGGGCCGGATCGGGCTTCCAGCGGCGCGGAATCGCGCACGTCAAAATCGGCAAGCACGGGTAACCTGACTGCATCGCCAGTCTTCCCTTCCGCCCGGGATTGCCCCCAGGCGGGAGATGCAACAATGGCCCCGAGTAGAAAAACAACTCGGACCGCGGTCAGATTAAACATGGGCACCTCGGTTAATGAATAACGTCTAAAAATCGTTATTACTTCGCTAAAGGCGGATTATAACTCCTTTCCCTTTCTCCATGCTTTTGAGTGAGTGGAGTGAAGCCGACCAACAATGTAGGTGAAAGGATTTTGCGCGCGGCCGTGCAATTGCGCAAGATTAGCGCCGGTGGGGCTAGCGCGCACGAGACTTTTTCTTAAGAGGCTGAAGGCGTGATGATTTTCGGGGGTGCTGCCGTCGCCGGGTGCTGATCGGCCTGTTCTATAACCATGACTTCCGGGTGTTGAGAAGGCTGCGATCCGTAGCGGTCGGCGAAGACCTTCGTGAATTCCGCCCCTAGAAAGAAAATCTGCCCGGAGTAGTAGACCCACACGATGAGCAGCACAATGGAAGCGGCGGCTCCATACGTGGAGGCGAAGCTGGCCTTGCCGAGGTAAAGACCGATCAGCAGTTTGCCCACCGTGAACAGCAGCGAGGTCACCGCCGCGCCCAACGTCACATCGCGCCACTCAATGCGGACGTCCGGCATGATCCGGTAAATAGCCGCAAAGAGCCCCGTAACCACGATAAATGAAAGCAGAGTGTTGGCTATATCCAAGATTCCCTGGGATATCGGAAAAGCATGCGCGGAGAGTGCCCCCAAGGCCGAAATGCAGGCGTTAAGGGCGAGCGAAACCAGTAACAGAAACCCGATGGCAAGCACCAGCGCAAAAGAAAACATCCGTTCCTTGAAGATCTCCAACAGATTTTGCAGGCCCGTCGTCTGAGCCGGAGGAACCTCCCAAATGGTATTGAGCGCGTCTCGGAGCTCGATCAGGACTCCCGACGCGCCCAAGAGCAAGGTGAGAAGGCCGAGTACCGTGGCTAGAATGCCGTGAGTGGTGTTGCGCGACCCCTCGAGCAAGGCCTGAATGGCCTGCGCTCCCGAAGGGCCTACCAAGTCCCGTACTTGCCAGACAATCTGGGATTGGGCTGCCTGGCGGCCAAACACGAGGCCGGCGATGCTCACCACGATGAGAAGTAGCGGTGTGAGCGAGAGAAGCGCGTAAAAGGCGAGGGCGGCTCCCAGGCGCGGGCCTTTATGCCGGTTCCACTCCGAAAAGCTCGCGCTCAGTAACTCTTTGATGTCGCTCCATCTAAATTTATGAAGCGGCTTGCGATATCGGCGCGCCCCTCCCGCCCCGGTGGAGATTTCCGCGCCGCCGGCCTCAAGAATTTTGGGTGTGGTTCCCTCCATGCGTTATCACGTTCAGCAATTGTGTTTCCAAAGTAAGGGGGGTCACAATCACAGCGCCACCCCGCGTCAAGTCTGTTTCCTAAGTTCCGGCCGGAGTGAGTTCGATCAGGCTGATTGCCCGAGCCCAATGAGAGCTGCGACCGTGAAAGCGTCTGCCCCACCATTGCATGCAAACGACTTGAGGTGGTGGCGCAGGCGCTTCGCCTGCGAAGCGTATTGCGGCAAACACTCCCTTACGGTGGCGGCTCGGATTGGAGTATCTTCTGCGCTAGGTTTCTCGATTGGTCCCATTGCGTACGGTGGAGGGCCTGATGGATTACCGAACATAGGACAATGAGCATGTGGCGCTGCTGGAGGCTCGCGAAGCCGGCTTATACTGCACCCTGGGGGATTTTCATATCGACCCCGCGCTCCCCGTGGAGCGCGCCCTCATTACGCACGCTCATAGCGACCACGCCCGCCCCGGATCGCGCGCCTATCTTACTGCCGGCCCGGGCGAGGCACTGCTGCGTACACGCATTGGCGACGACGCCGCCATCCAGAGCGAACCCTACGGCAAGCCGCTCCGCATCCGAGAGGTCAGCGTCTCCTTCCATCCGGCCGGCCACATTCTGGGCTCCTCGCAGATTCGCATCGAGCACGGCGGCGAAATATGGGTAGTCTCCGGCGATTACAAGCTCGCTCCCGACCCCACTTGCGTGCCCTTCGAGCCCGTTCGCTGCCATACGTTCGTCACCGAATCCACCTTCGGCCTGCCTATCTTCCGCTGGAGCGATGCCGCGCAAACCATGGCGGAAATCCACCAGTGGTGGGGCGCCAACCGGCAGGCGGGCCGCGCCAGTGTCTTGTTTGCCTACCCGGTCGGCAAGGCGCAGCGCATTCTCTCGGCTCTGGACGCCGCGGCCGGCCCGCTCGTGTTCCACGAACCAGTGGAACGCGTCAACGCCATCTACCGTGCGCAGGGCATTCCGCTGCCGCTGCCCACGGCGCAAACCAATGCGCCAGGCGGCAATGCCGATTTTTCCGAAGCGCTGATCCTGGCAGCGCCCGCCGCCCAGGGCTCGCGCTGGCTGCGCCGTTTTGGCGACGCCTCCACCGCCTTTGCCTCTGGCTGGATGCGCATACGGGGTCCGCGCCGGCGCCGCTCGCTGGATCGCGGCTTCGTGCTTTCCGATCATGCCGATTGGCCCGCCCTGCTACAGGCCATCGACCACTCCGGCGCCGAGACGGTCTGGGTGACCCACGGCTACATCGCGCCGCTGGTCCGATGGCTGCGGGAACGCGGCAAGCAGGCGGTTCCCGTGGAGGTGGTGCTGCCGGCAGACTCCGAGGCGCCCGGACCGCTGGAACCGGAGGCCCGTCCGGAATGAAAGCATTCGCCGAACTCTACGCCGCGCTGGACCAGACCACTAAGACCAACGGCAAGGTGGATGCGCTCAAGCGTTACCTGGCCGCCGCCCCACCCGAGGACGCCGCCTGGGCGGTGAACTTCCTGATCGGCCGCCGTCCCAAGCGTCTCTTGGAATCGCGCAAGCTGGCGCAATGGGCCATGGAAGAGGCCGCCGTCCCCGAGTGGCTGTTCGGCGAGTGCTACCAAGCGGTCGGCGATTTCGCGGAGACCATCGCCCTCCTGCTGCCTCCCGCCGACGCCTCCAGTACAATGACCGCGAGATTCGGTACTACCGCAAACCCGCTCGCTGACGCTCGGGGCGCTGATCGGAGCCCCGACCGTGAGGGAGGGGTTGTCCTCGATAGCACAACATCACACGGTCCTAGACCTAGCGACCTGCCGCTTCATTACTGGATCGAAGAACGCCTCCTGCCCCTGCGCAATGCCGACGACGAAACGCGCCGCCACCGGCTGGTGCAGGCCTGGCGCGAGTTGGACGAAGGCCAGCGTTTCACGTGGAACAAACTCATCACCGGAGAGTTTCGCGTGGGCGTTTCGCAAAGCCTGGTGGTTCGCGCCATCGCCGAAACCAGCGGCATCGCGCCCGAGGTCATGGCGCATCGCCTGATGGGCGAATGGCAGCCCACCGCGGAGTTCTGGCGCCAGTTGGTTGCCGCCGATACCCGCGATGCCGATATCAGCCGGCCGTACCCCTTCTGCCTCGCCTATCCCGTGGAAGGCGATGTCACCGGCCTCGGCGACCCTGCCGGGTGGCAGATCGAATGGAAATGGGACGGCATTCGTGCCGAGTTGATCCGCCGCCAGCGGCGAACCTTTCTCTGGTCGCGCGGCGAAGAACTCATTACGGAGCGCTTTCCGGAGATGGAGGCGCTGGGCGCTCAGTTGCCTGACGGCACCGTCATCGATGGCGAAGTGCTCCCCTGGAAGGATGGCGCGCCGCTCCCGTTCGCGCAGATGCAGCGGCGCATCGGCCGCAAGGTGCTGGGGGCCAAAATCCTGGCGGAAGTCCCCGTGGTCCTGGTGGGCTACGACCTGTTGGAGCTCAACGGCGTGGACATTCGCGAGCGTCCCCTCGAAGAGCGCCGCGCCAGTTTGCAAGCCATCGCGCCGCCCGCCTCAGCTCTGGTGCTCTCGCCCACCATAAGCGAGCCCACCTGGGACGCCCTACGGCAACTGCGCGAGCAATCCCGTGCGCGCAAGGTGGAAGGCTTCATGCTCAAGCGGCTGGGCTCGCCCTATCGCGTGGGGCGCCGCCGCGGCGATTGGTGGAAGTGGAAGATCGACCCTTACTCGGTGGATTGCGTCCTGATTTACGCCCAACACGGCAGCGGGCGCCGCGCCAGCCTCTTCACGGACTATACGTTCGGCGTCTGGGACGGTGGAAAGCTGGTGCCCTTTGCGAAGGCCTACTCGGGCCTCACCGACGAAGAGATCGGCGAAGTAGACGCGTTCGTCCGCCGCAACACGCTGGAGAAATTCGGCCCGGTGCACGCCGTCAAGCAGGAACTGGTCTTTGAACTGGCCTTCGAAGGGATCCAGCAGTCGCCTCGCCACCGCTCTGGGATCGCGGTGCGCTTTCCGCGTATGGCCCGCTGGCGCCGCGACAAGAAGCCGGAAGACGCCGACTCGCTCGACACCATACGATCCCTGTTGCCGTAGCGTAATACCCCCCGGGATGCCGACCGTAACACTCTTTGTTACAAACTATCCGGGACCTTGCACTACTATCCGTCAGTTTCTTAGTGCGCCGCGACGATTCTCATGTGGGCCAGCCCGAAGGGCGAAAGATAGTAGCCCAGTGCGCCAGCGCTGGGGAGAACGACGGTCCCGCCTCAGCCCCAGGGACGGGGCGAAAGAACCGTCCAGCCGGTC
>JANYJN010000131.1 GCA_025358475.1 Candidatus Solibacter sp. | reverse complement strand
ACCGTGGCGTATTGGAAGACGGCAATCTTTCCCGCCGCAAACCGCGTATCGTCGCGCAACGGTGGTTTATCGGAAAGCTGGTGCTCGGAATGCGGCTCGGACGAAGGAAGGGTCACAACAAAGCTGGACTGCGCTCGCCTCTTATTCTAGCAGGAGTCTTCCATTCGATTGCGCCGGTGCCTTCAATGGCTGTCAAGCTGCCGATTCTACAGAAACCGGCTATTGCTGCCTTTCACAGATCGTCGCAGCGATGGGCACAGCCCTGGCACAGTCTTGCGCGCCGTCAACCGCGCTAGGACGGGCGGTCTCCTGCTCCCAGAGTATCTTGGAGATATCGTTTTCGAGAGTCCTGATATCCGACTCCTTGGGCATGTTTCTGTAGTTTGGGTGTTCGGAGTCGATGTGCTTGAGGTCAGCGAGACAAAAGATCTTCCGTCCGCTGTGCTGCTCGAAATAGAGGCATACTCCGGCAGAATCTTTGAGGTAGCAGTCGTCGTATTGCCAAGCCACTGACAAGCCGACCATCAGCTTTCGATCCTTCTGAAACTTAGCCGCGATCTCGCCGGAAACAACCCCCTTAATCACCGCGTCATTCGTCGAGTTCAAGTAGACTAATGTGTCCTGAGTACCCAGCCACTTTTCCGCAAGTAATTCCTCACGGACACGACACTTGTCAATAAGTTTTCGGCACTTCTGGAATTTAGGCAGATAATGCCTACAGTTATATCCAAATTCGCAGATCATCGTGGCCTTTCCGTTGCATATAGCGACGAACTCGTAACCGATGGCAAAGTCGTCCCAAGAGCAGCAACCCAATGCGTTTCCGAGAGTATTGCAGTCGTGGAGCCGTGTCGGATGTTGTCCACGGTTTTTTCAACCTTGGTCCCGTAATTTCCGTAAGCCCATTCTGGTGAACCATTCCGACCGACGACAACATAGTCGGTCGCCCGCGTAACGTTTTGTTTGCAAATTCCACCCTTGTCCTTCGTTGCTCGTTCACATTCAGACTTTTCCCCAAAAACGAAGTTCCCGGTAAACACAAAAACCCTACCAGCAAACGAGATCCGTGGGGGCGGTTGGGTCAACGGCGTTCCGTTCACGGTACTAAGATCTATGCGGCCAAGAGACTCTGGATGCAGGATCTGAAGCACCGTTTCACGCAGTCGTTCGAGTTCTTCGACCTCAACACAGCCGCATTCAAGGATCTTCGATAAATGCGTGACGAGAATGTTAAAGGGGTACTCACGACTCAAATCGTTATTCTGCATCAGCCACTCGTCGAGTACCCGGAACTCCTCAGTATCGATTACACCATCAGCAACGATACTTGAAAGAAGTTCCAACAACTCGCGGACGACCGGACTAGGCTCTCTACGGCGCAAAGTAGTTGTCGCAAAAGTGATTTCAATAGGGCCAGCGACAATGGTTTGAGTGAACGCTTCGGCCCAGCGTGGCCTGTATCGGTGCGCCACTCGGGGGCTTCGCGTGGAGGGTGGTTGTTCGCGCCGTTGTACCATTTCGGCGATCTTTTCTGGTAAACGGGCCAGTAGGTATCCGAGGAACGGCCTTCCAGCACAACCACGTTGTGACAGGAGGGACAACGTAGTCGCGGCGTCAGACGCCGCTCGATGACATTCCCTGTCCTCCAAACCAAAATGCGAGGAGAGTATTTCCAGGCTGCGTCCGGGACACCCTGCAGTTAACCAATCGATTCCTCGCATCGAGCAGAGCCATGGTTTATCACCCATTTCAGGAAACAGCCTGGTCAGAAATCCTCGGTCAAAAGACGCATTGTGGGCAATGAAGAAGGATGCGCGGCTGAAGAGACTCCGTAGCCTTTCCTCGTCCAGTCGGCAATTTTTGAGCATGGCCAGCGACAGACCGTGGATCTCTTGCGCAGCAGGGTGAATGCCAACCGTAGGTTCCCGTAAGCCTGAGTAGCATTCAACACGCCGCACGATCTCACCTGAAGTCGGATCAAATGCAAACAGAATAGCGCCGATTTCGATTATTTCGTCGACGGCAGGCTGCAAGCCTGTAGTCTCAACATCAAGGACTGCCGCAAATTGAGTATTCGTTTCCCCGATGGCGTCATTGGGTTCGCTCATTGCAGCGCCGCGATCATTTCCAGGTCCAAGATCGCTTGTGTTGGCTGCGCGACCGTGAGCCAACGCAACGGGAACCACTGCGGATCACCCTTGGGCCAACGAGAGATCGGCGTTTTTCTGGCCTTAAGGCTCTGGCGCATTTGACACAGTATCGTGTTTTCGCGGATACGCTCGATGCGGAGTTCGGTGCCACGTGGCATGTCGACCATGGCGTATTCACTGGATTCTTGAATGACGAACACCTCGCCAATAACTCCGTCATATTTGCTATGCGGACAGGTGATTCTAACCACGTCGCCGATTCGCGTCTTCATAGGTCACGCTCCTACTGGTCAGAATGTTGAAACCCGTCCCGTGGGCCACTCTACTCGCGCGGAGGAGGATCCGAAGGCCAGCTTAGCGTTGGAAGCCATCCATCAGCGAGCAACAGGTAATAATACCTGCATAGCATATTTTTTGGACCATCACAAGTCGACGCAGGCACAAACATTTCGTCAACACGAAAGCCGTCGCACGAATGAGGGCAGGGCAGGTCAGCGACAGACGGGCCATTTCCAGGAGATTACTTTCCGGTAAACGCCGTCCACAGAACCGATCCTCCGCTTGCCTGGCCGCAAGCGCGGGGGTAAAGGGCCAAGTCCGAACCCATTTCCCCGACACGCCCCACCCATATTGCCCGTCCGCACAGGTAGCGTGACCCAAGCTCCCTGCTTCTCCTTTCGCTGCGCCGCCGGCGAGGTTGCTCTACAATGGAAGGGAAGAGGATCCGATGTCCCACTGGCAGCCAGCCGCATATAAGGACTATCAATGGATCGTAGCCGATCCCCAACTGCTGGGCGGGAAGCTGGCAATTCGCGGTACTCGGCTAGCCGTCTCTTTGATCCTCGAATGCCTGGCTAGCGGCATGTCTTTTGATGATATTGATCAGTCTTTCGATTGCGGATTTCCGCGTCAGGCCTTACCCGAAGTTCTGAAGGTCGCCTCCGAGTTCACCGACTCCTTCCATGTGGCTGCTTGACGCCAATATGGACGTGCATCTAGTGTCCGTCCTGACCGGTTTCAAGATTTCCTGTGACACCGCTGGGAAACGCGGGTGGAAGGCCCTTTCGAATGGCGACCTCGTGAGCGTGGCCGTGGACGCAGGCTTCCGTTGCCTGCTGACTCGCGACCAGCTCTTTGGCGAATCCGCCTCCCGTGCCCTAAAGCTGTTTCCGCAATTCGCAGTCGTGGTCGTGAACGTCCCACAGCGACCTTGGCTCCAATATCGAGAACAGTTCCTCGAACTCTGGAGGGAACACCCAATCGAGCCAGTAGCTGGCCAGTTGATTCAGTGGCCGTAGAACCTGCGGTAGTAACCACCCAGTCACTCAAACACTCAAAATCTTCATTCCCTGTTTCCAACCATTTATCACGATTCACCCCCGAATTCCTGAAATCCTCCTTCTATCCTCAAGTAGGACGGGCCCCCTGGCCGGTCCCTCCGAGCGCAGCTCGGACACACTCTCCCGGAGTCCCCTATGTCCACTCGCCGTCAAATAGAAGCTAACCGCCGTAATGCCCAAAAATCCACCGGCCCCACCTCTATCACAGGCAAGGCCACTTCCTCCATGAACGCCCTCAAAACCGGCATCCACGCCAAATCCCTGGTCCTCCCCTCCGAAAACCTCGCCGACCTCCAGCAACTCATCGACGAGTACTACCACCGCCATCAACCCGCCTCCCCCGAAGCCCGCGTCCTGCTCGACGACCTCGTCCGCTGCGAGTGGACCCTCCGCCGCCTCGGCGTCGCCGAAACCCAGCTCTTTGAATATGCCCACCAGGAAGCCTACACCCTGGAAGACGATTTTCCCCTCGGCCAGTCCTGCATGGACAAACACAAGCAATTCGGCCAACTCCAGTGGCGTATCGATTCCACCCGCCGCGCCCTTTACCGCGCCCTCCACACCCTCCAACAGCTCGAAGCCGCCCCCGCCTCCGCCCCGCCCGTCGAACCTGACCCGCCGGCCCTCCATCCACCGTCCCTACCCCCCTCACCCGAAACCACTTCACCCCAAATCGGCTTCGTTCCCGCAACCCCCACCGCCGCCCCACCCCACGCGGCGAGTAGCGGCAACTCCCGCAACCCGCACGTCACCGACCCGCGCCCTTGCTTCCTCCGGTGAAGCGTGATACTCCTTTCTCCGTTGCACCGTTCAGAGGAGACCACACTATGCAGAGACGCGATTTGCTGAAATCCGCGGCCGGGGCAGCCGGCCTCACCATACTCAGAAGCGGCACGCTGCGCGGGCAGAACGCCCCCAGCAACAAGCTGAATGTCGCCCTGATGGGCGTTTGGGGCCGGGGCACCGCTCACTACAACGTCCTGCGCAATGAGAACGTCGTAGCCCTATGCGACGTCAACGATCTCCGCACCAAGGAGGCCTTGCAGATTTTCCCCAAGGCCAAGACCTATTGGGACTGGCGCCGCGTGATGGATCAGAAAGATGTCGAAGCCGTCATCATCTGCACCGCCGATCATCACCACGCCTTCATCGCCAATTGGGCGCTCAATCGCAACATGCACGTGTACTGCGAAAAGCCCATGGGCATCAGCGTGGACGAAGTCCGCACCGTGCGCGCCAACTACCTCGGCAAGCGCGCCAAACTGGCCACGCAGCATGGCACCCAGCGCCACGCCTACCCCAACTTCGAACGCATCCGCGAACTGATTCTGGATGGCGCCATCGGCGAGCTGAAAACGATTCACGGCTGGGACGCCCGGCAACTTCCCCGCCCCGGTTACCCCGCCGGCCAAGGCATGGCGCCCTCCATCCTGCACTACGAGCAGTGGATCGGCCCCTCGCCCTACCATCCCTACAGCCCGCAGTATTTCGGCGGCTCCAACGGGCTCAACTGCCTCTTCTGGAATATGTACCGCGATTTCGGCGTCGGCCAAATGGGAGATATGGGCGCCCATACGATGGATCTATTGTGGAACTCCATCGACGCCGGCGCGCCCACTGGCATCGAAGTGGATCAGGACGCGAGCGATAAGTACGACCCCAACATCTGTCCCGTGAAACTGAAGGTGACCTTCGATCATCCGGCGAACACTTGGCGCGGGCCGGTCACTGTGGTCTGGTATCAAGGTGGATTGAAGCCGGCCCCGCCCAAGAGTTACATCGATTTGACCCGGGTGGGCAACGGCGCTATCTTCGAAGGCACCAAGGGCAGTATCTTTGCCGATTTCACCAGCCGCCTGATTATTCCGAATAACGATGACGGCGATCTGACTTACTACAAGCGCCGCTCCCGGGAGCAGACGCTGCCCCTAATCGGCGGCACCGGCCAAGTCACGCAAATGGCGCCGCGCCCCGTCCGCACGTCCGCGGGTGGCGGCCGAAACGCGGCCCTGCCAACAGGTTTCACCGCCAACCCGGTCGCGGACCCCGGCCCCACTGGTTTCCCCGTGATACAAATGCTCGAAGGCGGCATCCCGGCCGCGTTGGGCCTGCCGAATACCGACGTGCGGAACATCCTGGCTGCCGAACAAAGCGGCCGTCCGGCGGGCGGCGGCGACGTCTTCCAGGCGGAATGGATCAACGCCTGCAAAGGCAAGAGCAATGGCGTTACTCACGGCGCCAGCACCAAGACGCACTGTGATTTCGATTACTCCGGAACCATGATGGAGCAGATGCTGCTTGGCCTGGTAGCGCACCGGGTCGGCAAGAAGATCGCCTACGACCCGGCCACCGGTCGCGTAACCAATGCCCCCGAGGCCAACGACTATCTAAAACGCACTTATCGCTCCGGCTGGACGCTGGACGGTTAGTAGGACAGGCCTCCTGGCCTGTCCCCCCGCTACCCGGCTAATCCTTGAACCTACATGCCCGATCCAGCGCCCAGACAATTACCCGCGAATGCCTACACTCCGCTCCCGCCCGGGACCGTCTACCAACCGCCAGTAGCTTCATCGGAGAAGTTAGCCGAACTGACGCCGCGCTCGGTAGGGTGGGGCGTCTTTCTGTGCGTCATCTTCACCGTGGCCTCGGCCTACTCCGGGCTCAAGGTCGGGCAGGTGATGGAAGCCGCCATCCCCATCTCCATTCTGGCAATCGGCCTGGCGCGGCTATACCCGCGGCGTTCCACCGTGCTCGAAAACGTCATCATCACGGGCATCGGTGGACTCGCCGGATCGGTGGTGGCGGGCGCCATCTTCACGCTGCCGGCGCTCTACATTCTGAAGTTAGATCCCCACCCGGTGCAGACTATCTTCATCTGCGCGTCGGGCGGATGCCTGGGCGTCCTTTTCCTGATTCCGCTGCGGCGCTACTTCGTGCGCGAGATGCACGGCGCGCTGCCCTACCCCGAAGCCACCGCCATCACCGAAGTCCTGGTGACCGGCGAAAAGGGCGGCTCGCAGGCGAAACTGCTGTTGCAGGCCACCGCCATTTCGGGCGTCTACGATTTTTTGGTTACCACGTTTCACGTCTGGAAAGAGTACCTGGATTTCCAGTTCGTGCCCGTCATCCGCACGCTCACTGAGAAGGCCCGCATCGCGGTAAGCTTCGACGCCATCAGCTTCATTCTCGGCCTGGGCTACGTGATGGGCCTGCGCAGCTCGATGATCCTGTGCGCCGGCGGCGTGCTCTCTAACCTGGTGCTGGTGCCGCTCATCTGGATGATCGGCAGCCACAGCACGACGGCGGTGTACCCCGGCGCCATCCCCATCGCGCAGATGACGGCGGCGCAGATTTTCCGCGGCTACGTGCGGTTCATCGGCGTGGGCGCCATCGCCACGGCCGGCATCTTCGGCATCGTGAAATCGCTGCGCATCGTGGCGAATTCTTTCGGCGTCGCGCTCAAGGCCTTTAAAGTAGAAGGCGCCGCATCCGGCGAACGCACCGACCGCGATCTTCCCATCATCGGCATCCTGCTCGGAATAGTGGTGAGCGCGCTCGCCATCGGAATCTTCCTGGGCAATCTCAGCAGTTCGCCCGCGGTCGTGATCACGGGCGTGGCGCTGGCGCTGCTGTTCTCGTTCTTTTTCACTTCGGTAGCGGCCAACGCCATCGCCACCACGGCGCGCAATCCGGTCTCGGGGATGACCATGCTGACCATCATTATTTCCTCCATCGTGCTGCTGCGCTTCGGCGTCTCCGGCACCACCGGCATGTTCTTCGTGATGGCGCTGGCCGGCATGGTGTGCACCGCGCTCTCCGTTTCCGGCCAGACCATCACAGATTTCAAGGTGGGCTACTGGCTGGGTTCCACGCCGGCGGCGCAACAGAAGGTAAAGTTTCTCGGCGTGTTGGCGGCTTCCATCGCGGCGGGACTAACGGTCGTCATGCTGGCGCACACCTTCCAATTCGGCGAGGCGGCGCCAGGCGACCTGCGCGTGGTGCTCCCCTCCCCGCAAGCCTCCATCATGAAGGCGCTGGTGGAGGGCTTCATGAGCCGCCAGCCGGTGGCCTACATTCTGTTCGGCGCGGGCGCGGCCATTGCGGTCGCCATGGAAATGCTCGGCGTCCCGGCCCTCATCTTCGCGCTGGGCATGTACCTGCCGCTGGAACTCAATACGCCCGCGCTGGTGGGCGGCTTTCTGGCGCACTACATCGGCAAGCGCTCGGAACGCGAGGGCGGCCAGCGCGGCGCAGGCATTCGCGAGCGCGGCGTGATCATCGCTTCGGGACTCATGGCGGGAGGCGCGCTCGGCGGCGTTTTCGGCGCCGCGTGC
>JANYJN010000114.1 GCA_025358475.1 Candidatus Solibacter sp. | reverse complement strand
GCGTCGATATTCCGCTCGCCGTCTCCGCCCGCGCCTTCGACAAGCGGGAAGTCAAGGGACTCATCGAGCAGGCCATGCGCACCCAGACCGGCGCCGATTTCGCCTTCATGAACTCTGGCGGCGTGCGCGATATCGTCCCCGAGGGACAACTGCTGGTGCGCAACATCTGGGACATCATGCCCTTCGACAATCGCGTCGTGGTCGGCACGTTTAAGGGCCGCGATCTGCCCGCCCTGGTGCTCGGCGGCCGCCACGTCGAACCCGGCCGCGACTACACCCTGGCGGTCAGCGATTTTACCGCCGCCAATCAATTCTCCGCGGATAGCCTGCATACCGCCGGCCTCCAATTCCCCCACGACGCCGGCCTCCTCCGGGACATCCTGATCGATTGGTTCCGCAAGAAGAAGCTCATCGAGTAAGTGGCGTAAGTTGCTCATGACTCCTGCCGCGTCCCCAGCGAAGGATGTAGATGCTCACGGTATGCCCGCTGTGGCCGGCTCCGATTGACGCACCGCAATCCAACCCGAGCCGCGGCCGGGGTGCCCTCCCGCAGTCTCGCCAAACTAGGACACGCGTCCCCGGTTTCGCGGCGCTACACTAGTCGATTGCCACCGCTCAGCTATTCCCGCGGGGCCGCAGCGCCCCTCCTGGAAAAGACCATCTCGCAAACCGTGGCGGACACCGCCGCCCGTTTTCCGGACCGTGAAGCCCTCGTGGTTTGCCACCAGAACGTACGCCTCACCTGGGGTGAACTCGACCGCCAAGTGACGCGCGTCGCCCGCGGACTCGCCGGCCTCGGACTCGCGCCCGGCGACCGCGCTGGCATGTGGGCCAGCAACTGCCTGGAGTGGATCCTCATGCAGCACGCCGCCGGTCGCGCCGGCGTCGTCCTGGTCAACGTCAACCCCGCATACCGCTCCCGCGAGCTCCGCTACGTCCTCCAGAAATCCCGCATCCGCGCCCTCTTCCTCCGCGAGCGCGACGCCCGCGCCAACTATCGCGCCATCCTCGACGATTCGCGTAACGGCGACGCCCTTCCCCTGGAACACGTCATCTGGCTGGGCGATTCCTCCTGGGACGCCATGCTCGCCGGGGGCCGCGATTTCCCGCGCGACACTGCCACAACCAACGACGTAGCCAACATACAGTACACCTCCGGCACCACCGGCAACCCCAAAGGCGTCCTGCTCACCCACCACAACCTGCTCAACAACGGCATGGCGATCTCGCTCGCCCTCCGCGCCACCCAGCAGGATCGCATCTGCGCCCCCGTGCCCCTCTACCACTGCTTCGGCAGCGTCATCGCCTCCATGGTCTCCATCGTCACCGGCGCCACGCTCATCCTGCCCTCCGCCCAGTTCGACGCCCTCGCCACCCTGGAAGCCGTGCACCGCGAGCGCGCCACCGCCGTCTACGGCGTGCCCACTATGTTCATCGCCGAACTGGTCCACCCCGAGTTCGAGCGGTTCGATCTCACTTCCCTGCGCACCGGCGTCATGGCCGGGGCGCCGTGCCCCATCGAAGTCATGCGCACCGTCGCCGAGCGCATGCACTGCCACGAGATGACCATCGCCTACGGCCAGACCGAGTCTTCCCCGGTGATCACCATGTCGCGCGTCGATGACCCCATGGAACTCCGCGTCACCACCGTGGGCGCCGCGCTTGCCAACACCGAAGTGCAAATCGTCGATCCCGAAACCGGCGCCCGTGTCCCCATCGGGCAGCAGGGCGAACTCTGCACCCGCGGCTACCTGGTCATGAAGGGCTACGACGAAGATCCCGAAGCCACCGCCGCCGTCATCGATTCCGAAGGCTGGCTCCACACCGGCGATCTCGCCGCCATGCGTCCTGACGGCTATTTCAGTTGCCGCGGCCGCGCCAAGGACACCATCATCCGCGGCGGAGAGAACATCTACCCGCGCGAAGTCGAGGATTTCCTGCACTCCCATCCCAAGATCGCCGACATCTACGTCATCGGCATCCCCGACGCCCGCCTCGGCGAAACCGTCCTGGCGTGGGTGCAGCTCAAACCCGGCGAGACCGCCACCACGGAAGAAATCCAGGCATTCTGCAAGGGGAAAGTCGCTTACTTCAAAATCCCGCAATTCATCCGCTTCGTCGACGACTTCCCCATGACCGTCACCAAAAAGATC